>JBQGBZ010000160.1:0-4195 GCA_052038215.1 Nitrososphaera sp. | reverse complement strand
AGGGGGAGCAGCAGCAGGCGGCACTAATGCAACAGAAGGAGCAGCAGGAGGAGCAGCGACTGGCGCTACAGGCGGGCAAGGTGGAGCTTCCACAACCGGCGTTTCCATAGTCCAAGGCTCTTCTAGCCTCACTACTGATGCATATTCACCAAACCCAGCTCAGGTTAGCGTCGGCGGTACAGTAACATGGACAAACGATGACTCACAACCACACACTGCCACATCAGGTGAGAACGCAACACCTGATATGACATTCGAATCTGGTATAATGCCTCCAGCAGCCACATTTAGCCACACATTTGCAGAAGCAGGCGAGTATCCCTACTTCTGTCTATTACATCCAAACATGGTTGGAACAGTCAGTGTGAGCTGACTTCCACCACTCTTTTTTTAGTTATTAAGAATTCTTTCAAACGAATTGTAACATCCGTAAATTTAAGATTGAGATTTAATACAAAATGCTTTAATAAAACCTGCGCTTAGCTCCGATTGGTTAAGATAACTTGAAGAGGATCGAAGCGATTGTTCCTGCTGCGAGGCTTGAAAGTGCTTTTGCAGCGCTCAAAGAATTGGACTTGGGAGGTTTTACCTATTATGATTCAAGAGGGCGAGGCCAGATACCGCGCCCCGAAATTCAGGCAGGGAGAGGTACAAGTACTTATCGGCCTGAATTCAATGTGAATGCGACAATTGTTGTCGTTACCAGAGATTCAATGGTAGACGGCGTAATCTCGAAAATATTGGACAGCGCAAGTTCAGGGCTTGCTGGCGAGGGAAAGATATTTGTCTCAGATATAGACGATGTAGTCGATATTGGAACAAAGCAGCGTGGAGAAGGCGCTTTATAAGAATCCAGATTTCTCTTATTTTGTTACCAGATGTTCGATAGCCTGGCTTAGATTCAGCATACCCTTTCTCTTTGCATAATCTTCTATCATTTTTAGCTGATCCGAAGTAAAACAGATCGGCATTGTTCTTTTATCTTCCATGATAAAAAGATAATTCTGCAAGATTATAACTCTTTCTTTCTTGAAAAAAAGTGACATTGAAATCAGCTTGGTCCCCAAAAGAAGTAGGATTTCTTATTTTGCTGCTACATCAAACCGTGGGCTTCAAGTGGAAAAAAGATAATAATAGTTATAGAGCTGCGTCTCCTCTTTCCTTGCTTCCTATATCATAAGCTTCTGCTACTTCATAAACAAAGATCTTTCCGTCAGATGCAGAGCCAGTGCTTATAACCTTGAGCACATCATCGATGATTTCCCTGGCTGTAGTATCTGGCACCAGTACTTCGATTTTAGTGCGAAAGCCAAACTCTGGAGTATACCGCATGACTCCTCTTCCAACTGAAACAGGCTCCCTTTTTGCCCTTCCTCTTCCCTTGATTTCATAAAACGACATACCTCCTACCTTATGTTTGTGCAACAGATCGTTGACATCGGTAAGACGTTCATGTGGGATCAAGATGTCGAGCCTCTTCATACTACGTCCTATTATCTGGATATCGGGGTATTAAGGGTTGGTTAGTAAGAAACCATTAGAATTACCTGCACCAGAGACAGAGTTTTTATTTTTCATTTTTCAGATGTACCGCTTTCAAACTGCTTATGTTGGATCAGATCCTGCTGATTTTGAAATTGTTTATGACAATAATCGCAGATGAAATTTGTCATAGCGGTCGGGGTAACCTCAGGGTAATCTTTGCGCTCTTCTCTTTCGCTAACAGCCTCCCTGTCTTTGATGCTAGCATCAGCATAAGTTGGACGAATCCGTACATCGAGGCTTTCACGCGTGCTATCAGACATTTGATAATAATCCTTTTTCTTGGCAGGGATATTTTCTTCAAATGCCTTTAACACGTGGTACTGATCGCGAAACTGAATATACCCATCAAGACTTTCGAAAAGCGCAACAACGTCTTCTTTTTTCTCGTGCTGGTTATTGGCATTGAGGGTTCTGATATGATCTAAGATGTTGTGCTTGAATGCTGGAAATGTAAGACCTGCAAGCTGGCCTACAGCATAATTTACAAAGTCTGGGTCTCTTGCTGCTCTTTCAATTGCACGATTAATGCGTGTTGCATCATGAGTCGGCATATGCTTCGCAGAATCGATAGTTTCTTTTGTTCTATCTTCCATCGTTAATACAGGCTTATAGCACAACAATTCTCATAATAGTTTCATCTATTGTTTTGCAGATTGACCTCCGTCTATCATCATAGTAGTGCCTGTGACCCACTTGGAGTCATCTGAGCAGAGATATGCTACCGCGCCAGATATGTCTTCGGGCTCACCTATCACATGCAGAGGAAACGTAGATTCCAGAACTTTTTTGGCTTCCTCGTCCTGAAGATATGGTTCAATTATCGAGCTTCGGATAGTAGAAGGAGCAATACAATTGCAGCGAATTTTGTATTGTCCATATTCTATCGCAATACTTCTTGTGAACATTATTACTCCGGCCTTTGTCACAGAGTAAACAGAGAGCGGCACTCGAGGGATAGACCTAATGCCAAGCGTAGATGAGATGTTGATGATGTTGCCACCCCCATTGTTCATCATTACTGGGATTACAGTCTTGGTCATCCTAAACATGCCAAATAGGTTAGTAGCGACTAGGTCATCCCATTGATCCTCAGTCATTTCATGAAATGGAAGCGGATCGTTTATTGTACCAGCATTATTCACCAATATGTCTACCTTATCAAATGAATTAATCGTCTGATCGATTGCACTGAGGACCTCAGCTTCTTTGGTAATATCTGCTATTACAATCATAGTATTCTTTTTATTACCGATTTCAGCTGCTGCTTTTTGAAGCTTGTTCTTATCTCTACCTATCATGATAACCATGCATCCTTCGGAGGAAAGCCTTTTTGAAATTGCCTTTCCAACGCCTCCACCTGCTCCTGTAACTATAGCGACCTTTCCCTTTATCATTGATATTATCTCAGCAAATATTCTTTTAAAGTATTTGAGTGTTCACATCTAAATCACCTAGTGTCCAATGCTTTTATTACGGCTACCTGTAACTCCGAAACAACTGCTGCAGTATTTGAGGGGTCACTTTTGAAGGTAGCGCCTGCGGCGTAGTCGTGACCGCCTCCCTCTGGAAGGTTGGCAGCAATACTACGGCACGAAATTGCATCATTGTTACGACGTATACTTACCTTCCCTTTAGTACTGTAGAGCATCACGAGATCTGTGTTTGCCTTGGAAAAGACTTCTTGTGAAAATAGACTACTCTGGAGATATGGAGACGACTGAATGTACGCTACTTTGAACCTGCCCGCTTCTCTTATCTGCATAGAGGCAAACACTTGTTCTTTTGCTTCCTCACGTAGACGCACATAATCGTTGTAGTCATTTTGCATCTCTATGTCCCATAAAATCCCCTTAGAAGATTTAGAGGCAAGATTTGAGAGTCGATAATAAAAATCGGGGAACGTTTGATAATAGCGTATTAGCTCCGATATGGGAGTTAAGTATTGATTATTTGTCAAAAAGTCCATCGTATGAGCCATGCTTGCAAGTTTTTCTGCTACTATGTTGCCAGGCAAGAGTGTTTCGTACATCAACTCTGCGGCGCATTTTCTTCCTGACGCGTCGAGTACAATTTCTACAAATGGTCTGACCGCCTCTATTGCACGGTCCGACCAGGGATGATGATCGACCCACATTATCTTCCACGCGTTAGAAGCTGCGTCTGCGAATATCTTCCTGCAAGTTTCAATAAGCTCGTCGTTGAGCCCAAGGTCTGCGATAATTATCTTTCCCCTTACCTCCTTAGGAGACGACGAGTATCGAGTTGCAGATTGGATAAAGTTACCTAGCTTGTTAAAGTTGTCAATACCGTAACCCAAAAACACAGTCATTGCTTGGGGATAGCGCATCAACCCGATCGTAGCAGAATAGAGACCATCAAGATCAGATTCATGCGAGAATATTATTACCTTCATTGTGTGAACAAATGCTCCCTCTCTACGGCCTCTGCCAATCTAGTTATCTATTCACTATCTTGCTCTTCATATTATATCTTATTAGTACTAAATTGCTACACGTGTGATGTTAGGCAATAATGGTGCTAGTGTTTAAGTACTCGAATTAGCCTTGCGTGTAGTTCTCTTCACGCTGTGGCCTTTGCGTACTTGGTGGTCATGTTGTGAGCGATAATCATAATACAACCCATTATTGTA
>JBQGBZ010000159.1:0-1068 GCA_052038215.1 Nitrososphaera sp. | reverse complement strand
AGGTTGGCATTGCTATGACTGCGACAACGACTTTTGCCAGATACATTTTGAAGATCATAAAGAGAACAAGTTATGTAGTACACGATGACACAAATCTCGTTTTTCAAATATTATTGAGATGGCGCGCAGTAAGACAAGGTCGCAAATGAAGGAATGAATGTGTGTCACATAGCGCTTGGCTATTCGAGGTTTTGAGATAATGAAGAAAGAATTATAGAATCGTGCACGTTCCTAGAAAAATACCCTCCATATTGGACTATGTCACAGACCTGATCCCTATTTGCAGGCTGAGACTAATAAAGCTAAATCTATCGCAGTCCTCTGAAAAGAGTGATGAGAGATAAGATTATTGTTGTTTCTTACAGCCAAAGAACTGTTGTCCAGTGGAACAATAGTTAGCCGGAAGACACATAATCAAAATGCATTGCCTTGCCTGCGAAGTGATCAGGGAGAGGCTCATAACGGCTAGACAGAAAACTAGTGGTAAATCAAAGAGAAAGAGCAGTTGTCAACTCGTAATGCTTGCCCGCTAAGGAAGAAATTCTGACGACTATTGTGTTTTATCTAGAAGCCTTGAGTAAGAGATAAGTAGGAAGATAACTCTCGCGCTAACCGAAGTGAGTAAACCTAATCAACATCAGAAGCAGAACGCTTGCAACCTTTTTGAGCAAGTCACTGAGAACATTTCGAGGACCTCAGCAAATGAATGTGATGAGTGCATAAAAGAGGGAACCCGCTGGGTTGCCCTACGTATGTGTTTATCATGCGGTCACGTTGGTTCCTGTGATTCCTCCCATCACAGACATGCTGCACATCTTTTTATTGAAACAGATCATCATCCTGTAATGATAGCATTGCCTAATAAGGCATGGAGATGGTGCTACATTCACAAAACGTATCGATAAGGAAGAGATCTCAAAAAATGACGCTTCAACAAAATAAAGAGGTTGAAGAATTTGCTAATGATGTAGCAACATGCCTAACAAGTGAAAACAAACGCCTTAATCCCAAGTATTTGTACGACCATATGGGCTCAAAACTATTTGAGCAGATATGCCTTCAGCCAGA
>JBQGBZ010000158.1:0-3796 GCA_052038215.1 Nitrososphaera sp. | reverse complement strand
CTTGGGCGGGAATTGAACCCGCGACCTCTACCTCTTTGGGTGATGTCGGAGGATATTGCTTGTTGTTATTATTACGTTCACATTCCCCCTCCGACGCCTTACCAAGGTAACGCTCTACCAGGCTGAGCTACCAAGGCAGCTAAACGGAGAATCGAATCAACATACCCTATAATAATTATTGGGAGAGATTCTTAAGATCAAGATTTAATTATGCATTACTGTTAATGCAAGCAAGCCTGCGGGGGTTGTAGAGCCCGGCCAAATAGGCTAACAAAATTGGAGACGCGGGACTTAAGATCTCATTAATGGGTTATCCCGTCCCTTAGGGGTCCGTGGGTTCAAATCCCACCCCCCGCACTATTGCTACCTACCTGTCCTCAAGTGTTAGAGAGAATAAATTTCAAAAGAGACAGCTTATAAGGACCGAAATCTTTTTTCTATTTCATGTCAACACTACAGTATCAAGAATCTGCTGATCTCTTATTATCTGAATTTTTGCAAGTTAGGAAAAAAACTATGCAGCTTTTCAAACCGCTGAGAATAGAAGATGCCGTCACGCAATCTGACCCTTTCGGTAGTCCTGCCAATTGGCATATTGCACATGTTACATGGTTCTTTCAAAAGGTATTAGAAAAGCACGGAGCTAAGCTGGAATCAGATAACAATGGTAATAATAATCGTAGTGGTTTCAATCTAGAATATCTTAATTCTTATTACCAGCAATTTGGCAATATTTTGCCCAAGCAAGATAGAGGTAAGTTCCCACGACCTACGGTAAAACAGGCTCTAGATTACAGGTCGTTTATAGACAAGAAAGTAACTAACTTTCTGAAAGAGAAAAGCTCGTCAACAGCAACAACCACAACAACTACACCGTCGTCTTCTGACCATGCCAACGCAATAAGTAATGAGTTGCATTACGACATCATGCTTGGAATACAGCACGAGATGCAGCATCAAGAGCTAATGATATATGATTTTCAGCATTTATTTGAGCGCTTCCCCGATCCATCTGATAATTACCAACCACTAATCATCAGTGACCCTCCAAAAGCATCAGAAATAACAACAAGATCACCTTCAAAGATGGTTGATATTCCTGGAGGAATCTTTGAGCTTGGATACAATGGGAAAGGTTTTTGCTATGATAATGAGCTTCCAGAGCACAAAGTGTACTTGCAACCCTTCAAAATGGACATGGCTCCTGTGACCAACGGCGAATATATGGAGTTTATAGAGGAGAGAGGATATGAAGATTACAGATATTGGTTGGCCGATGGGTGGGAATTGGTGAAAGAAGAGCAATGGAATTCACCGCTCTACTGGGTGCAAGAAGAAGGGAGAGGAGGAAACGTTACCTGGAAAAAGAAAGATTTTCGAGGTCTGAACGAGATTGACCCAGACCAGCCAGTAGTAAATGTTAGTTACTATGAAGCAGATGCATATGCACGTTGGGCGGGTAAAAGGCTTCCAACCGAAGCAGAATGGGAAAAAGCGGCTGCCTGGAATGAAGAATTGCAGAGAAAAACAGTATATCCTTGGGGTGATCAGAGACCAACGCCAAAACATGCTAACCTCCTAGAGTCATATTTATGGGGTCCATCCAAGGTCGGTTCTTATTCTAATGGCAAGAGCTATTATGGCTGTCATCAGATGATGGGCGATGTTTGGGAGTGGACGTCGTCGGAATATGTATTATACCCGGGGTTTAAGTCAAAATTCTCTGAATACACCGACAAGTGGACAATAAACCAAAAGGTGTTACGGGGAGGCTGCTTTGCATCACCTACTGCACAGATTCACAACAGCTATAGAAATTATTTCAAGCCACATGAAAGGATACTGTTTGCTGGTTTCCGTTGTGCCAAAGACAGTGTTTAAGACGGCGAAAGGAGGGCCACATTGAACCATCTTTTCTCGTCTGTAAACTCCTTCTCTATCCTAAAACCTGAATCCTTAGCAAGCGCAGATATTTGACTCAAACTGTACTTGTATGAATTTTCTGTATGTATGCTATCTCCTTTTCTAAAAGAAAAATTTTTGCACAATGCCTCTATGTACACCTGTTGGTCCGTGTTTGAAACAATATGCATTTCTATTCTATGTTGCTCACGGTTGTAGAATGCATAATGCTTGAATTTTCCAAGCTCAAAGTTTCCACCAAGCTCTCTATTTATCCGTGCAAGCAAGTTTAAATTGAATTTGGCAGTAATGCCAGCCTTGTCATTATAAGCTGCATTTAACACAAACTCATCTTTTTGCAGGTCAGAGCCAACCAGCAAGAAATCATTTGTATGGAGCCTTTGTCTTATTGACCGAAGGAAGCTTCTTGCTGCCATAGGTTCAAAGTTGCCAATGCTTGATCCTAAAAAGAGTATCAGCTTTGCATACGGACTGCCATTATTGTTTCTCTCGTCTTCCTCGCCAGCAGTAGCCATACATCTAGCAGTGGCCTTATCTATACCAGTGTTGTAATCCGATCTAATAGCAGTGATAGTAGCATTTGGAAATTGTGATTTCAACGTCCTAGTGCTCTCCATTAATATACTAGCAGATATATCGATTGGAAAATAGTATATCCTCTTTTTCTGTGAGGATAAGTACCTGAGCAAAATAGCTGTTTTGGAACTGCTTCCGCTTCCAAGCTCTATTATCCTGATGTTACTTCCTACCAAATTTGTGATGGCTGGTGCATGCCTCTTAAGTAATGATGCCTCCGTCCTAGTAAGATAATACTCTGGCTGAAGGCATATCTGCTCAAATAGTTTTGAGCCCGTATGGTCGTACAAATACTTGGGATTAAGGCGTTTGTTTTCACTTGTTAGGCATGTCGCTACATCATTAGCAAATTCTTCACCCTCTTTATTTTGTTGAAGCGTCATTTCTTGAGATCTCGTCCTTACCGAAACGTTTTGTGAATGTAGCACCATCTCCATGCCTTGTTAGGCAATGCTATCATTACAGGATGTTGATCTGTTTCAATAAGATGCTGTGAAGCATGTCTGCCATGGGAGGAATCACGGCAACCAACGTGACCGCATGATAAACATATACGCAGGACAACCCAGCGGGTTCCCTCTTTTATGCACTCTTCATATTCTTTTGTTGAGGTCCACGAAGTGTTCTCAGTGACTTGCTCGAAAAGGTTGCAAGCGTTGTGCTTCTGATGTTGATTAGGTTTACTCACTTTGGTTAGCGCGAGAGATATCTTCCTACTTATCTCTTACTCAAGGCTTCTAGATAAAAGGCTATAGCCTTCAGAATTTCTTCCTTAGCGGGCAAGCATTACGAGTTGACACCTGCTCTTTCTCTTTGATTTATCACTAGTTTTCTGTCTAGCCGTTATGAGCCTCTCCCTGATCACTTCGCAGGTAAGGTAATGCATTTTGATTGTGTGTCTTCCGGCTACTATTGTTCCACTGGACAACAGTTCTTTGGCTGTAAGAAACAATAATCTTATCTCTCATCACTCTTTTCAGAGGACTGCGATAGATTTAGCTTTATTAGTCTCAGCCTGCAAATAGTGATCAGGTTTGTGACATAGTCCAATATGGAGCGTATTTTTCTAGGAACGTGCACGATTCTATAATTCTTTCTTCATTATCTCAAAACCTCGAATAGCCAAGCGCTATGTGACACACATTCCTATATTTGAGACCTTGTCTTACTGCGCGCCATCTCAATAATATTTGAAAAACGAGATTTGTGTCATCGTGTACTACATAACTTGTTCTCTTTATGATCTTCAAAATGTATCTGGCAAAAGTCGTTGTCGCAGTCATAGCAATGCCAACCT
>JBQGBZ010000157.1:0-1215 GCA_052038215.1 Nitrososphaera sp. | reverse complement strand
CCAAACTCATTATCTGTGCTCTTTGAATACTGTCTGCCAGGTGAATTTGCAGACTCTGGACAAGAGATATTGGGCGGCTCAGAACTAGTAGTCTTGGAATCATATTCTGTAGCTTTGAGCAGTGACCTTACAGGATGGCTAATGGTTGTTGAAAATCAACATCAAACAGAAAGAATCCCAGCTGCAGTAGGCGTTATCTGTGCATCGGATGCAAATGACCCTGAAACACGAGTTCTAACTGAACAGGAACAGACTGTGATAGAGAACGTAGTCCAACAGTTTATCACCATTAGAAATATTCAGAAAACCAACATTACTCAAGTCGTTAACATAATTAACAATATCACGACAAACCAAACAGGAGGTGGAGGAAATCAGACAGGGAATCAGACAGATGGAGGAAACCAAACAAGTCCAATTACAGTTATAGTAACTAGGGATATAGGAGATGGAACTGCTGCACCAGCCTTATGGTCACTGGAAGCGGATGCACATGGTGGAGTGCCGCCGTATACATATAGTTGGGACTTTGGAGATGGCACCACTGGAGAGGGTTGTTGTCCTGACCACGTCTATGAAACTCCTGGTGACTACGTCGCTACCGTCACTGCTACAGACGCAGTAGGTAATACTGGATCTGACAGTTCGAGAGTAATCCGCGTAACTACACCCATTCGATTAAGTGCTGCATTAACTGCGGACCTCATAGAAGGACCTGAAGCACCAGCCACATATTCATTGAGAGTATTAATGCACGATCCTGTCTCCAACAGAAGTGAATCAGATTACACATATCACTGGCACTTTGGTGATGGAGAATCCAGCGACACTACAAGCCGCACTGCTACTCACACCTATGAAAATCCTGGAGTATACTCCCCACAAGTAACTGTCACAGACCCTGAGGGTAATACCGCTAGGACTGATGATGTAGAGAATCCATTAAGAATTACTGTACGAGCAGAATTTGAGGTTCAAATTACTAGAGATATCCAAGATGGAACTGAAGCTCCGTCTGCATGGTGCTTTGAGCCAAGCATTGTGACAGGTGCAGAAGGAGTGCCGCCATATAGATATTCCTGGCTCTTTGAAGATGGCGCAAGTAGTGAGGATAGAGAAGTATGCCATACATTTGAGCAGCCTGGCGATTATGAAGTAGAATTGAGAGTGCATGATTCACTAAACACCCTTGCGACTGCCACTACTACTATCAGA
>JBQGBZ010000156.1:0-1188 GCA_052038215.1 Nitrososphaera sp. | reverse complement strand
GCTGCCTCATTCTGCATGGTGTAGGACCGCTGCTGGGAATGAAAGGTTTGATAGACAGCAACAATGACTACAGAGGAAATCACCATGGCTATCATGACTTCGATAATATTGAAGCCTTTTTGTCTCTTTCTCTTAGATACCATCATAGTTCTCTTTACTACCATGGTTTTCCATCCCATTTTTCTATCTTTATAGATCCTGTAGCATTAAGCATACCTACCCTGTAATAGCCTGACTTGGCTTTGTTCGTCACATAAGCATATCCTATACCACTCATACCATTAGGGTTAAATGCAATGGATGCCGCATCATATTTCTTGGTTGCTGTTGGATCTCCATACTGAATTTCACCGTTGTACTGTGTACTGAAGTCAACGGTTTTTACTGTCTTTCCATCACTATTGCGCACCTGATAGCCCAACAACCCATCTGAGTTAAAATTTATCGTCCATGACTTGTTTTCTTTAACGGCCCCCAACTTTGCTAACTGCATATGTGCATATAAATCCATAACAGCACTCTGCATATTGTAATTTCTCGACCAGCTTTTTAAGCTAGGAATAGAAGCAAGAGAAATAGCTCCTATAATTGCTATAGTTATCATTAAATCGACGATAGAAAATCCACTCTCTTTTTTATCGTAAAGCATATTTTATCTTCCAGATATTCTGGATTGTATCTGTACTCTCCTACCACACAAGCGAACTTATGGCAGTTTTGCAAAACGAACCTGCGAACGAGCCTACCAGTGTACTGTGTGCTCACTCATCTCACAGGTGTAGTCCACCACACCTGATGGATGCCAGTGAGGAGACCCCGCATGTTCTCTATCGGCAGATCTCTCTCAAATCTCAAGGGGTCCTTCAGACATGCACATGCCCTCTGGTTTCTCAACGCATCCGGGTTTATCATGTAGCGCACACGCGCGACACGCGCGAGCACACGCAAAGACCAGCAGCACACGCAAAGGGAATGCAGCATGAAAGTGACGCACGTCAAGACACGCATCATCCGCACCCCAGCGGATAATCCCCTGGTTGTGGGAATTCCCGTGGGTAATGCCACGCGCGAGTTTGTCACTCTGGAATTGGGCACTGACGCAGGGGTCGAGGGGATTGGCCTGACGTTCTTCGGTGGGCCACTGACTGTGGCACTGCGCGACGCGGTGGAGGCGTTGGGAGCCCTGGT
>JBQGBZ010000155.1:0-1341 GCA_052038215.1 Nitrososphaera sp. | reverse complement strand
ATCGAAATTGAATAACCAAGCGGCGTGCCACTTTCTTCGAATTGCATAAATCCTTGAATGACGTGATTTGAGGTGAAGCTGACGATTTAAGGCAGGGGGAATTTGTCCGCTTTTGGGATCGCCTTTTCCCAAAACCGAAGCGGGATGAAAGCGGTTGCGGCTACCCTGGCTGGCGGCGGAAATTAGATTGAGCAGGTCGTGAGGCGGGATTATACTATGCGCCGCTTCGTCAGCACTCGGGTCCAGCAAATTCCAAATCAAGCAGCCGGACGTCTGAATCGGCAGTGCTGAGAATATAAAGTCAATAGACAACCTGATGAACACAAATCGATCAAATGAAGTAGTAATCGCCTTTCTCAGTTGCAGCATTCGGTCCAGAGATTGGCCTTTAGTGAGTGCAATTGAAGAAAAAGTTCTCAGGCCGATGGGGTTTCGGTGCCTCACTATCGGAAGAAATGTTTCGCTTGCCGAGCAGACTGACGACGCAATACGACGCCTTATTGATTCTTGTGAGTGCTTGATCGGCATCGCAACAGAACGGCTAAATGCAACTGATCGCGATTTCCAAGACAAAACTTTGAGCCTTGCCACACCATACCTGATTCAAGAAACCTCTATGGCATTTCAGTCAGGGCTTCCATTTCTGATCTTCAAAACTACGGATGTAACATTGCTTGGTATCACAAACCGAAACTTGTATCTCGAAATTGACGGACAACTTTCTGAGAAGGGCAAACCGAGATTCAAATGCAACCAAGAGCTGTTATCTTCAGCTTTACAAGACCTCAAGCAGAAAGCTCTCAATCGAAGAAGGTGAATAGGAACGGAAAAACTGAAAAGCCAGATGGGGATACTCTCCACTTTAATTGTTGCAGGGTATGGTCTCTCAAAAGGAATTGATTGGTTATTAAGACCTGAATGCTTTGGCGACTTCTACTATAAAGACTCTGAATGCAAAGATTGCAATCACCGTGAAGATTGCAAGATAAAAAAGGCTCAAATAAACCGAAAGTAGCTACCTAATACCGGCATTAAGCGCGCGATGTAATCGGATATGAATAATAATAATCTCCAAAGCAGGCTCGTCTCACAGCGACTGTATAAGTCAATTTGTGAGCTTCTTGAGCAAAATGGCAAACCAATCGAGATTGAGAGATTGGAGGGCTTGGCTTTAGTCAAGGCAGAGAAAAAAGGAAAGGCTCTTGACTGGGGGTCGTTTTTTTCAAAGTGCCTCCAAAGGCTTGAAACAGCCTGAAAATAAAGGAGGCAAAAAGCCCAGGTTCCGGCGCTCGCTCAACCAACGTAGGCCAATCTGACAAAGGCTGACACTGCGAGAAGCGC
>JBQGBZ010000154.1:0-1044 GCA_052038215.1 Nitrososphaera sp. | reverse complement strand
TTGATCTATTATTTCAAAGTTGTAATTTACATGCGGTATAGAGTCACCTGAAGAGGGGTCCTGGAAGTCAAGCGTGAACTCTGTATCCTGGCCCGGCTCTATCTCTGTCGGCTCCCAGCTAATTAGCACAGTTACAGATTGGTTGTCTGGTGTTGCAGTTACGTGTTGGGGGATTGTTGTTGTTGCGGCGGTGGCGCTGGCTACGGCTGGAGCTGCGATAGTTGACATAGCGATTATTACTGCTAGCGTAAAGATAGTTGTTGCTGCTGCTATGGAAGGGTTGTTGTTACTCTTTTTCTTATCATTGACACGTATCATCTCACTGTCAAAGCACAAGTGCGATGGATAAAAGACTTTTCTCTTAATATGGAGGAAGAAAAATTGATTATTTGTAATTATCGTAATAACCATCAATCAGTTTGCTACCTGCTTGATCATTTTCGTTATGGCATCTTCTGTGGAATCGTCAACTTAAGAGACCAAGTCGATGGGAGCCACAGTGAGGAAATGTTTCGATAGTTATAAGCAAGCTAGCAAGGCATTACGAAATGATTTCCATTCCGCTTCCTGTATTGAAAGTGCAATTCTGTGAGGATATATTGTTCTTTCACATCTACTATTGGTCTACGCGGCTCATCCTATCGGAAAATCAAGATGGTCCAATCAAAATACCAGCAGCTAGTAGTATTGAGTAGGGGAGCGACGAGATAAGTCAAGTATGATCATTGCTGATAAAGCGGCGGCATAAGTAAAATGAAGATAATAGCTGCAGAGCCATGCAGAGAGGTGTTATGGAATTAAGATTACTACTACTGCTTGTCATCGTTGACTAGGGCCCTGTTCTTGTTCTAATCAAAAGTCTCTTCTTGAGGTTCTTGTTCCTGCTCTTATGCATCCTCTTAATCAGGGCAATAGGTCCATTTGGTCCTTAATCCGTTGGATTAGTGGGGTTGGTTGGATTAGTGGGGTTGGTTGTTTCTTCATCTGTTGTTTCTTCATCTGTTGTTTCTTCATCTGTTGTTTCTTCATCTGTTGTTTCTTCAT
>JBQGBZ010000153.1:0-7837 GCA_052038215.1 Nitrososphaera sp. | reverse complement strand
CTACCTATTATTACAATCAAATGTGGCCCCACCGTATCAAGTTGTAATGCTTTCAACTCTTCTTGCAGGGGCAGTCTCTACCGTTACAGCAAACTTGATGATAAAGGCACAAAAGCTATTCTAGCGAATGGGCAGAGGCGTATTGGGGTATAACCGTTGGTTGATAGGATAGAAGTGTTTATCTCTTCGCAGCAAGAAGAATTCTCGGCAGAGCGCAAAAGGCTTCAGCAAAAAATATCAATGATTCCATTCCTTGACTGCAGGCTTCTTGAGACAAGAATCTGAGTGAATCAAATGATGTTATGTTAAGAGTTCGTGCATAACATTCAGCCTAAATCTCAAACTGAATTAGAGGCAGCGTTACTTGAGAAGAGAAGAACGACTACCAACAAGATAGCATTGCTAGCCTAGGCCAAAAGCTTATGTTAGAAAATAGAGAACTTAAACAGGTATAATTTATTTGCCTTTTTTGGGTATGACAAAATTTTTATCCCACCTTCCGGTTACGAAATTAGTATCAAAGATGAACAAGAATGGGTTTACTGTCAGTATTTCAGCAGGAATTGCAGTAGTCATGTTATTATTACTAACTGTAGGAACAGGAGCGACTTCTATTCTCCTAAATACTGCAAATGCTCAGTCAGCTCAGTCAGCAACATTAGGAGAACCGATTTTTGTAGAAAGGGGAACGGATGTAATTCAGGGAGAAATTGGCCCTAACATCACACAATACACTTTTACTTCGAATGGAACGATGAATGGTAACATAGAATACCATAAAACAGGGGAGTATATCAGTGTCTCCAAAGGTAACAATCTGACATTTGATAGAGGGCAAGGAGTAATGACGACCAATGATGGTAGTGAAACGGCAAACTATACATTCATAGAAGTGTTTAATGGTACGGCATATCAAGGGGCTTCAGCATATAGCACTAATTCCACAGGGGAACTATCCGTTTTGAATAATGCACTGGTTATATATAAAATTGAAGAAGACGAGAGTAGAAATTATGTGGGTACACAATGGCTTTGGAAGTAGTAAGTAGAATGATAATTCACTTGTTGTTAACCTAATTGATATAGTAGATTTTGAATACTCCCTTTATGGTCGTATATACTCGTGTAGCGAGTGCAGCAAAGATACCGAACTCTGTCTTTAGAGGATTATTGGGATGGCGGCATAGATTCCAGATAGGCAGAGTCTAGCACAATCCCACATCTCATCAAATGTCTTTCTGTCTTTCTTTCTAAAGCATTGCGAAAATGGTTTCCATTCCTGTTTCTCCATTGCAAGGGCTATTCTAAATGAAGGAATTGTTCTACTCATCTATCTTGTTCCCGCTGCCATCCCAATCCTCAAAGTCAAAGATTAGGGCTCATAGGTATCATGAATACCACCGCCAGTCCTGAAAAGGGAAGGCAAGAGGACGTATGCCCGTTTTAGAAAAGCGAAGTGTCATTTCTTAGTCTCTGAACTTCTGTATAGATAGTCATACAATTCTATTCAGATTTATTGTTAGTAATACATTAAGTCATTATGTACTTGTTTTTACTGCTCACACAAACATGTCAAACATTATAGTTGGAAATGGTGGTCGTGGCCGTGTTGTAACAGCAATCACAGTAGCTCTGATTCTGATGGCATCACCAGCAATTTTGACAACAGAAGCATTTGCAGCCTCTGCAAGTAATAAGTACTGCGAAGACATTCAGTTTCAAACACTCAAATCCCCTTATATAGATAATGTAATAACGATAGGGACTTCGCAAGATGAATATTCTGTGGACATAGATTACTTTAAAGATTCAGGAGATGAAGTCGTGTATTTCAAAAATGTAGCTGCAGATGACCCGCCAGGTGATGTCTTGCTTCCAGGAGGTGAGACCATAGCCATTACTCTTCAAACCAACGAACCAATTAGTGGCGCTTATCACGGTTATCGCACACATGTTACTCTATACAATGACAAAGTATCTGATTGCGAGACCTTCATACCAGGAAATGTAGAAGACAAGGATAAGATACCTTTTGAAATCGTAAGTATAGAACAAACCGATGAACATCCAAGGATTGCCAAACTAACTGTTCGAGTGCCTGAAGCAAGTGATGTTGATAAGCACTTCACAAAGTTAAACGTACAATTTCCGTTCAGTCCTGAAGCCCAAGAATACTATCTAATATCTGATAGAGTACAAGTAAGCTAATCTACTTTTGGTGATATATATCTTGTAGATTGGCAAGCTTCTCCTTCTCAAGAACAAGCGAATATCCATTGTCATGCTGGCAGTGCATATGTTAATTGATGAAGACTTCTTAAAATGCTCATGAATTCAACTCTTCTGGCCATGGACTTGCCTCTATATCTGCTCAACTTCAGAGATACATTGGGTTATCTCTAAAATGGTAGAGTAGTATCGACATCAGAATTGGATGGAGCCTCACGTACAACTGAATAGAGCAGGCAGAGATGTAGAGTTTAGCAATGTCCCACATTCATCAAACTCCTTTCTTTCTTGTCTAAAGCATCTCGAAATGGCTTCCACTCCTTCTTTTTCATTGCAAGCGCAATTCTAAATGAAGGAATTGTTCTATCCATAATTGCAGAAATCATCCAGCCCCTTATCCTCGCAATGTTGCCTGCTAAATTCTACTAGTATTGTGGAGTAAGTTCTTGACACACTATAATTAATAGTATAAGACATCCAGAAGAGAGGCTGGAGCCATGGTTTTGATGGAATGATTGAAGAGGCATGAGGGTAGTTTCGGGAGAATACGGAGAATTATCTGAATTTGGAGAACTATCTCAGTTTTATCCCTATATTTGATGCCGTATCTCCTTATATTGAAATTGATGGATAGAATACTATATCAAGCTATATCATAGTGGAGTATTATTCATAATTTTACATGATTACGCCTGATTATAGGTATAAATCTCCAGCCAGTTGTCACATGACAAGCATAATTTCTAGATGTTTTATCTGTGGCCAATTTTTTGACTCAAAGAAGGGGCTAAGGGAGCATAAAGACAAGAGCCATAGAATTACAGACACAAAGATAGTTCAACAAGAGCCAAGGGGGATTTGTTATGACCAGTCGGCGTCTTGAATGTGTTAGCGAATTGCCGTACGGCGGTCAAGTTAGTGACATAAGTAGCAGTAGAGGTGTTTCTTACATTTCCTTTTCTAGTTTTTCTTCCTTATGAGTTAACGCCAGCATGTGGTTGTCAGAAACCTTGGCAGAGTATTTTTGGCGGAATTCCTAATTCTTTAGCTTTCTTGGTACATTCTCCTTTGGTCCTTAGAGGCTCACAGTTGTTTTGAGTTTCCAAATTAACGCATGTATCAGTGTCATCTCCGCCATCGCCAAAGTCGTTGAACCGGAGAGGGGTGTGGCCAGCCCTATGGCGTCACCATCGAGGAAGTTATTACCAGAGCTGCCAAACAACTCATCATCACCTTCGAGGCCAATTATTTTGTCATCACCAGCTTCGCTACGCAGCTAGTCATTACCGGGACCGCCATTGACCGTGTCTTTGCCATCGCCGCCAAGGACGGTGTCATCATCATTACCGCCACTGATGCCGCCATCCCAATCCTCGACGAAGGTAAGGCTAGGGTTGAGGAGAGATATCATAAATACCCAACAAGGACTTACTTATGGTGATTTTAGTTTATTTTCCCAATCCTCAACCATTTGAGTCAGAGCATCCAGATAGTCCTTGCATCTATCAACTATAGCATTTCCTCCTTCTATCTCATCAAACTCCTCAGCAAAACGCAATCTGTCGTCAGCGGGAGGGTCATCTCGGTAAGCGTCCGTGCCGCCATCTTTGTTTGATTGCAACCTAAGGCCTATAGTTACCTGTCTGCGCATTTGAGGTTGGAGGTTTTCTTTAACATGTATTATATTATTTCTGGCGTTTTTTACCCAAAAATCATAGGAAAATTTGGCCTCCACGTTATCATCTGCTTTATCATACCAATTATCGAAACCCGGAATGTGTTGATATTCATTTCGCATTACACTGTCTCTTATGCTTGTTGCTGCTGCAAAGAATGCATTAATGAAGTGACTAAAAACCGTCGGATTATCTTGAACTTTCTCAGCAAGGTCTAAAAAGAATTCAGCTTCTTCAAGTTTTAACCTTGTGTTTGATATATTGTTTGATGTAGTAACATCGTGTCAGAGTCAGTGATTTAAGATTATTGTAACCAGGGCCAAAACCACAGAAAGTAGAGTTTAGCAGCCAATAGACTTGCTACAGCAGTTGCAACGATTAAAGCAAATGTAATGTCGTCCTTACTGAGTTTTTAATACGCTGACTAGTCATTCATCTAACTAACCTCCAAACAACTCGTCTGCAGTCATTGCATTGACCTCTCGTTCCAATAGCCTCAGACAAGCAGCTGCTTTCTTCAAGTCACCTGCTGTTGTCGCTCTACATTGCATGAGAAACAGCGCAAAGGCTCTCCAATTCCTGCTTACAGTAAGTTTGTCTGCTTCTTGCATATCTTGACGCTTTGACTATTAGTCATTTCTCTGTCGCTAATTTCCGCCCCTTAGACTCGCTCAGAGGTCGTCCAGCCTTTTGTGCTGCTTCTCTCCAGTTAGGGTAGGCTACATATAACATTACTGATGGCTCCTCATCGGCTTGATAGGTGACAGAAGTACCTTGTGTAATGAAGAATGAATCTCCAACTTTTAACGTCGTACTTTTGCCCTCCGAATGAATAGTGAATCCACCTTTAACCACCACAATTACTTCATCGTAGTCAAGTGTCCAGTCGTTAGATACACCCTTGGAGTATTTACCATATCCAGCACTCATAGTCTGGCTAACCGAAGAATCGACGACATCTTTGAGATATACTTCAGCGTTTGGAAGTTTATCTGCATCTTTGAATTGCACCTCATCTAATCGATAGCCATAAACTGTCATTTTTCTACTCATCTATAGTCGCATGACATTTAAGAATTTCAAATTGCCTACAAACAAGCGATGTCAAAAAGTCTTTGAATATTTTCAATTTCTTCTTCTAACTTGAAATAGGTATCATATGATTGTAGAGAACCAAGCGCTAATCATATCAAGTCAATGAGGTTAGCATGGTGTTCCAACACATGGAATTACCATGATAGAATAGGAAATGAAAGACTCTTTTGGTTGCATGAAATGTGACTTATGTGCAGCTTTTTTCATTGCTGTTGAATTTCAAAGCATGAATCAACCTTTTGAGCTTTATAGTTTTGCTTCTTCTCTTTCTGCAGCATCATCATCTTCTTCTTCTCGGCTGCTGCAAACTCGGCTGCAAGCTCCTCATTCCATAGTGGTAATGATGATGATAATAATTCGACATCGGAGCTTGAATTAATATTAATATTATTATTATTGTCCGCCTTGTTTTTCATTATCATCATATCATAGTACCACCTCACCGCCCCCCCAACTCACGGTCGATTAGGGCTATTGTCCTCCTGTAACATTAGCTGCTGTTGGCTCATCTGTTGTTGGTGGTTGTGGTGTTGCTGGCTCAACAATCACTTCTGTACTGTCAGATGCAGTTTGACCTGTAGAGTCTGTGACTGTCAGCGTAGCAGTGTATGTGCCAGGATTGTCATATCTGTGGCGAGTGTTTTGCACGCTGGCCTCCTGTCCATCTCCAAAGTCCCAGTGATAAGTGTAAGGAGGTGTACCACCATTCCCATTTGCTTCGAATCTATGAGTGGCTGGTATATCTGTGCTGTCCAAATTGAGCTGAGCTCTAAGAGGCTCTGGTGTTACCACTCCTGTGTTTGTGATACTGAATTCTTCTGTACTATCAGATGCAGTTTGACCTGTAGAGTCTGTTACAGTAACAGTAGCAGTGTATGTTCCAAGATTCTGATAGATGTGGGATACGTTACATTCCTCACTAGTGGTATTGTCTCCAAGGTCCCAGAGACATGTATAGGGCGGTCTACCACCATCTATGGATGCCTCAAAACCGACTACTGGTGACGCATCTTGGTCTATGTCAATCACGGCCTGAACTGTAAGAGGTTCTGTTGTCTCATTTGTCAATGTAAAAGTAGTACTAGCCGAGCATCCGTCGCCGCCGACTCTAGCCTCAATTGTGCCAGTTCCAATTTCACTCACTAGTTCTTCATATGTAAATTCAAAAGTCTCCGATTGGCCTGCCTCTAATGTAGTTATTACTTGCGCCGAAATTAGCGGAAACAGTTCGTCAGTGTCAAGATCTTCTATCTCTAAGCCTAGTACGCTATTAGGGAAATCTAAAGTTTCGTTACCGTCATTTGTGACAGTCATTGTGACCAATTGTCCTGACGTGTAGGTTTCTTCATTTGTCGTTATCTCTAACTGACAACCAGTGCCATTCGTTGTGACATTGTTTATGATGTTAATGATTTGGGTAATGTTGTTTATCACAGTATTACGTACGGTGATAAACTGCCTGATTATGTTGTTTATCTCTATCTGTTCCTGTTGACTTAGAATCCTTGTTTGAGGGTCGTTTGCATCCGATGCACAAATTACACCTACTGCAGCTGGAAGTCTGTCTGTCTCGTGTTCATTTTGTACTACCATGAGCCATCCTGTAAGGTCAGCAGTTACAGCTAGAGAATAAGATTCCAATCCCTCCAGTTCTGAGCCACCCAATATCTCTTGTCCAGACTCTGCATATTCACCAGGAAGACAATATACAAAGAGCAGCGATAATGAGTTAGGCTGTACCCAGACTGGCTCTGACCATCTTGGAGTATAGACAATACCGTTAATCTGTTTTTGCCCTTGCTCTAAGTTTTGGGTTATGGCAGTAGTTATCCTTACGAATCTGTCTTGCTGCAGTTGTTCTTCTGGAGTTAATGGAGCAGTTGTTGGTGCCGTTGTTGTTGCTGTTCCTGTTGTTCCTGTGGTTGTTTGTTGCTGTTGCTGTTGCTGCTGAGCCATTGATAATGACGGTGCTGCAAATATGACGCTTGCAACTAGCACTATAGTCAGTAGCGTTACTACCGCTGACGCTTTCTTTGTTAGTGATGATGATGATGCTTTATTGGATGTTGTTGCCACTTCTTTCTTTTAACCCCCTAATCCTATTTCCCTGGTGGTTGCTCTTGTTGTAGTGGTTCTTCATCTGGTAGTACTTCCATTGTTTTTTGTATTTCGGCTGTTCTCGTTGCTGCTCTTGTTGTTTCAGTTGAATCGTTACTATTACCACTAGGTGTTGTTGTTGTACCAGTCAGACTAGATGCATCTTCTTCTTCTTCAGTTGAGGAGGAATCTTCCACTACTCTACTGCTTGGAGTAGTGGATGTAGTGGTATCAGCTTCTGTTGTATTGTTGGCATTATTATCATCATCATTGTGATTATCCAATGTGGATACAGATTCCTCCAATACGTTCTCACAACCTTCAGTTTTAGTATCCCCTTCTGCTGCATTAAAGTTAGTTATTACAGCGTTGCTACCCACATTACCACAGATGAACCTATCAGCACCTTTGCCACCAGTGAGAGTGGTATCGACATCACCACCACGAAGAATATCATCGCCGTCGTCTCCAAAAAGTTGGCCGCCCTCAAGGCTCTGTAGCATGTCATCTCCGTCCCCACCATGAAGCTCAACAGGGATATCTCCTCCTCTCATTTCATCATTTCCACTATCACCATAAGCTACTCCACTGCAATCATCGAATCTGATGAAATCATTTCCAGAACCACCCCTTGAGAAATCATCTGCCCCCAAAATTTCGTCGTTTCCTGCTCCACCAAATGCACGACCCAGACTTAAACCACATTCACTAGTTCCACGGATTTCATCATCGCCAGAACC
>JBQGBZ010000152.1:0-1116 GCA_052038215.1 Nitrososphaera sp. | reverse complement strand
ATTGGTCTATACTATGCGGCAATCTCAATATCACATGATTCAACATTGCGGAAAACAATTAGAACAGCGGTCAGCAATACTTCATCAGATTTGCTGCAGAGTGCAGGAATGGCTGAAACTCAGCAGCGTTTGGAAAAGAGGGTATTAGAAATAGCAAAAAATCAATCAGATAATTTGGTTCAGCAAAGTGGAGTGCATCCCTCCTTGCAAGAAGAAGATATAAAGAAATATCTTGAAGAGATATTGCCAAAAATACAGAGAACTTCAGAGAGGTAGAGATATAATATAATGCTGGGACGTGAAGTCCTCAACGGTGAAAGAAGACAACAACTCGATATTACAGCAAGAGATGTAGTAGTTACCGCACAGACATAACTCGCCTTAATATTACTAATACAATAAATCCAATATAACAAAGAAGATAGCGAGAAACACCGTATATACCGACTTTGCTTTTTCCTAAAGGTACAAGTAAATCAAGGAGCATCAATTTCTCGCACGCTAAGTTCCTTGGATTGCCACACGATATTATCAGATCTAAACGTCACGATTGGTCCGGAGTTAGTAATAACATAATCCTTTGGCCTATTGCAGTCAACAGAATTGAACACAGAATCTGGATAATCCGCATACCACATACCACTATCAACTAGTTCAGTGACCTTTCTCCAATTATTGTTGGCATTTTCGTCTATGTATGATTCCATCTTGACAGCTGTATTATTGTTGATATTGTACATCACCACTTTCCACCCTATCCACTTATCCAAAATTGTATCAGAAGCATCAATTGCAGCACGAGTTTTTGTGTACCCTCCAGTATGCCAGATCTCCTTTTGCCATGCCGCTAAACCATTGATATACAAGATTCCTTTCAAGGAAGTGCCTTCGCAAGGCACACTATCACTATGCCTTCCACCCCTCGCGTACCAAGTAATCGCTGCATCAGGCGAAGATTCGTCATCATCATCATCATCATCGCTATCACGATCATCATCATACGCCGTATCTGTGACTTTGACATAACCTGTTATCTCAACATCCCTCCACTCGTTTTGGCCTGGAGGTGTAATTACATTCATTCTTACCTGATAATTGCCATTGCCATCTTCGCCA
>JBQGBZ010000151.1:0-1005 GCA_052038215.1 Nitrososphaera sp. | reverse complement strand
GAGCTTCTTGTACCTCTCTGCCTGATTCTTCCTCTACCGCAGCATGTGCTTCAAAGCCGGATTCTTGCAATGTTCTCCTTATCTTTTCTGCAGTTGTCTTCTTGGGGTCATAATGTATGGTCACAGCATCCTTCGCATAGTCTATTTCCATGCCTTGGACACCATTGTCAATTGATACAACTCTCCTTATCTCTGAGTCTCTACATTGGCAGCAAACACCTTTCATAAGAAGCTGCAATCGATCATCCTTAGGGGGGGTAGTAGTATGCCCACCATTGTGTGAATGTTGATTGGTCATAGATGCCACATACCAACACTCCCAATATGTTGGTCGTTTCTATCAACAATGCAATACTGTATTATAGCCGATCGCGCAGCTAGAATCATTACCATCATGATTGATGCTTACACTTTACACGTAAGGGTTGATATTCTTGTCTGTTTCCTTTGACATCCAAAAATAGATGACTTAAAGCAAGCCTGAAAGGCTTTAGTGAGTTGTACCATCACACTGCATAACACAAGGTTCACCTAGCATAAATAACCAACTTGCTTCTTTAGCATTGATAGGATGATGATGACGATGACAGACACACTGGCTCCTCTTGCGAAGCTGTATGCAGAGTCTACTTCAATTTACAGCAAAATAACAAGTATGTTTGCAGATTCGTACTCTGCAATGTCTGATATTTATTTTCAGAAGAACCCTGGGACTAGTACTCCTGAATTGGAAAAGGATATGATGAAGAAGGCAAGAGAAATTTTCGATTTCGGTTTTAGACAACCTGATTTCTTGGATTCCCTATCTGATTTTATGGAAGTATCTTCCAAGCTTGCCAAGGATACAGGATTTGGACAGATGTATCAAAACTTTTCGAACTTGGCTGCCATGTGGAATAATCTGTTGATTGAACCCTTACGGGACAAAATATTGAGGACCCCATCCCATAAGGTTCACACAGAAGGAAGTTTTAGCCTTTTTCATTATGAGAATATGATGATGGA
>JBQGBZ010000150.1:0-8459 GCA_052038215.1 Nitrososphaera sp. | reverse complement strand
AATTAATCTAGATTTTCAGTAGCCTTCACGCGATCTGCGAGTAAGCGCAAACGATTCCACTATGATCTTTGGGGCGAGGATGAGATGACTTTGTTGGTATCGAGTCGAATCAAACATTAACCTGCGAGGAAAACCCAATATGCTAAATTACATTGTAATGTGTCACAAGAAAATTAGATCATCATTACTAACGTTTGAATTAATACTTAGGTTTAAAATGATGCAGTTATTTAGGACATAAGAATCCCTCTAAATGGTTATAAATAACTATTAATACCTTCTCTTAAAGAACGGTTGGGCATAATGCGGCATAACAGTTGTGCAGTATATCTTCTTTCGGGTAAGCGGAATGATACCTCTCGGATTGGTTCTAGTGCTCTCAACAATCTATTTGTCTCCGAAATAGCCTCAAAAATAAGGGATGTTTCAGCCAAACAACAACAACAACAATCCTCGCAAATGCTTCAGAGCGTGGAGGAACAGCAGTCACAAGATCATTCTACCAACATCTTATTGGTAGATGACGAACCAGACACGCTCTTTACGTATGAATCCTTCTTGTCCGATGAGGGGTATAATGTGGAAAGTTTTTCCGATCCCCAAGAAGCACTAAAGCATTTTGTCCATCTACCTAATCCTTCCTCTCATTACAAGCTAGCACTTTTGGACATAAGGATGCCAAAGTTGAATGGACTTCAGCTATTCCATAAGATGAGAGCTTTGAGTCCTAAGGTAAAGATAATGTTTTGTTCTGCACTTGATATAGCGCAAGAAGTGGCAAGCGTATTGCCCGATATAGAACATGAACATTTCATCAGAAAACCTGTAGAAAGAGAGCATTTTATCAACATGATAAATTCAGCACTTGACAAGCAATAGAACTCATCCCGTTGAGATGAGTTCTTTATCTAAATAAAAAGCCAGAAATTTTAACACTTGCAAGTTGTAATAGAAATAACTCGATTTCATCTTCATCTAAAGGATTAATAATAATAGATCGTTCCAGGTTCCACTGAACCCGCTCGGATATAGCAGTCTTGTTTGCTGAATCCTTTCAAAAATAGGTAGAAGTAAATAGTGCGCGCAACTAACCTCTATGACTAGAGCAAAGAAGAAAGAAAGAGGGGTCCTGTCGTTCCCCTATCTGATAGTGTTTTATTAGCCGCCTCCGCCAAATATGCCTTCCAGTAATCCGCCAAGGCCTTCTCCTGCTTCCCCTGTAGCGTTAGCTGCTCCAGCTGCTGCTTCCCCTGTAGCGTTAGCTGCTCCCTCAGTAGCATTTGCTGCTCCCGCCATAGTGGCATTAGTTGCATTTGCTGCTCCCGCCATAGTGGCATTAGTTGCATTTGCTGCTCCCGCCATAGTGGCATTAGTTGCATTTGCTGCGCCTCCTGCCAATGCTGCGCCTCCTGCTGCTGCTCCCGCCATAGTGGCATTAGTTGCATTACCAGCTGCTGTCGTTGCGTTGGTGGCCATCATATCTTCTTGTGCTAAGGCTGTCTCGCTACTGATAAGGAATAACAATCCTGACATGAGTGCTGTTGCGGCAAATATCCCTGCTAGAGGCATAGCAGCTTTAGCTTTGACTGCTCTATTGTTATTACACTTATCTGATTTATTACGTATATTCATTATGCCAAATGAGAGAAAGTGAAACTTAACTGTTTCTATATATGAAATAAGCAATATGATAAATCTTCTTCTACTTCTTCTTCATATTTTACTACCCCTGCTCGTTTTTCTTTCTTTGATTATTCCTTCATCCTTGCCAAACGGATGCCCTCCAAAGCCATGCCTCATTAATGCAATTGATTTGTAAGCATCACTTTCAGTCATTCTGGATTTGAATAACTCCATTATCGATTGCGATATCACAGGTATCGGAATTTCCTTATTGATTGCGTCTTGCACTAGCCAGTTTACTTCACCTGTATCTTCTATGTAGCTTTCAACCTTCGCTAACCCTTGTTCTCTGAGGCCTTTTTCCATGAGCTCTACAAGCCAGCTCCTGATGACAGAACCATTTGACCAGTTATTGAAAATTGCTGCCAAGTCCAGCTCAAAGCCACTTTTACTAAGAAGCTCAACACCTTCGCCAATTGATTGTAGCATGCCAAATTCAATTCCGTTATGAACTAGTTTTACAAAGTGACCTGTTCCCGGTTTGCCCGTATGGATATAACCACCCTTGACAGCCAGTGCAGTCAAAATAGGCTCTGCTATTCTAACACCCTCTTCTGCACCACCAACCATAAAGCAAGCACCGTGTCTTGCACCTTCTAACCCTCCACTTGTGCCGCAATCTAGAAAAAATATGCCATTTTTAGAAATTCTCTTTTCCCTTTCAATAGAATCCAGGTAGAAAGAGTTGCCACCATCCATCACTACATCCCCCTTTTCAAGGAAGGGCATCAGTTCATCTAGCACTGTATCAACAGTCGGACCAGCTGGCAATGAGAGATAAATCACTCTCGGATGTTTCAAAAAATCTGCGAAGGATTGATAGTCATCAACTACTTTGACGTTCCTTTTTTCAAGTTCTGGTTTCTTGCTACGTGCTTTTCCTATTACTGCTATTTTCTTGTCATTGGCCTGTAATGCAAGGTTTGCTCCCATCTTACCTAGTCCGATTATTCCAAGCTGCATTGCGGCTAGTATCTCTGCCTCCTCCTTATTCTTTTGTTATGCCGGTAAACCCACCAAATGCCAGAAATTCTATCATTTCATTACCGTCGTTTGTTATTGAATGACTGGTTTTTTCGGGTATGTAAATAATGTCTCCATCTCTGAATCTGGCCTCTTCATCACCTATCTTTATTTTCCCATTTCCATTGATTATGTAATATAGTTCCTCATGGTCCTGATGATCATGCTTTTCATAAGAGAGGGTTGGCTGCAACCTTGCTAGCGATACATAGGTTATACTATTCAAACATTGAAACTTTGGATCGATATCCGCGTCTATATCTCCATGAGTCTTAGTTTTCATAGATAGTAGTCGCCAATCTAATCCACTCTTGTGTGCTATAGTCGGATATACATTCCTCCAGTTCCTGACTATTAGAGCCAATGATTGGTGACTGCCCAACAAGTTATTTTACTATATCAAAAAAGACTGCTCTAGCAGGTGACCCGTCGATCCCCTTAAGTGGCAAAGGCAAGCATACAAAAAACATTCTCCTACTGACAAACTGCCTCAGATTAATGAGATTTTCAATTATGCCAATTTGCATTCCAAGCAGCATCTTGTGAACATGGGAATCTTTGTCTCCATATTTTTCGACACTTGCAGTGTCAATGCCAACGCATTTGACTTTGTGCTCTATGATCCATTCAGCAGCAGAAACATCCAGATAGGCAAAATCCGTAAGACGATCACCTGTTCCAGTGTATATTAGAACAATGTCGTCACTTTTGATGTCAGACCTAGAAAAATTCTCAGCAGCTATTTTGTTTCTGCCTGAGGCGTCGATGACTACTGCCTCACCAATGAATTTTTGTAGAGGTTCTGTGTCTATGCTGTTACCTTCTCGCAGAAAATGCCATGGCGCATCAACATGGGTTCCAGTGTGAGATCCAAGCGTAATTCCGGTGACATTTAGATTGTTATCTTTAATCGTCGCATGAGGGCTAAATTTCGGCTGGGGGTCTCCTGGATAGACCCGCATATCTTGGCTTATTGTGCAGGTCAAGTCATAGATTTTCAATAATTTCAAAGGAGCTATCCTCCTTTGCCTTGTAGTATACTTTTTGTGGCTGCCTGCTGGAATGAACGAGGGATCCAGTTTGTCGTCTCCTGCGGGCTTGCATACATGACAAATGGTTAGGCTATATGGATTAAAAAAGTTGCAACAAATGAAAAATTAAGAAGCAGAAGCTGCCATCTTTTCGCCTCGGGGCTGCTGAATATTGAAATGTGGCATTATTTTCTTGCTAAACAGCTGAATGAATCTTATTTCGTCAGGACTATTGCTGTGAATATAAACTCTGGTAAAACCTGCATTGAAGTACTCCTCTATTGCTTTTATGCAGTCCTCAATTGAAGTTATTATCTGAATCGCCTGTTTCAATTTTTCATCAGATACTTCTTTTTCCGCTTTTGTTTGCAACTTTCGAGGATCGCTAATGTCAGAGTCAAATACATTCTTTATCAAAGCAGTGCGCCAAAAGGTTGCAGATTTGAATGCTTGATCGTAATCTTCGGAGAATGACACTTTGTATTCTGCTATCTTTTCCAGAGAATTTAGGTCTCTTCCCTCTTTTTCTGCAGTCGAATCAAAGACACCAAGTACTTTTCCTGCTTCATTTGGCTGCAAATATGATATGATCCCATCAGAATATTTTGCTGCAACTTTTGTTGCATGTTGTCCAGTTGCGGCCATGTATATGGGTATCTGCTTTGAGGGGGGAGTGTATAATTTGGCATTACGAATATGAAAATATACTCCGTTGAAATTCACAAATCCTTCATCAGATTTTTTTCTTTGATTCCACAATTGCTTAATTATTTGAATAGATTCCTCTGTCCTCGTAAGCCTTGCCTTTGCCCTAGGCCAATCAAATCCGAGCGGAGATTCGTTCATGGCCTCTCCGCTACCTAAACCAAGCCCAATTCGACCAGGATAAAGTACATCAAGGGATGCAAAAGCCTGTGCGATAATTGCAGGATGATATCGGTAGACTGGTGCAGTAACGCCAGTCACAAACTGCATTCTTTTTGTGCGCTCGGCAGCAGCTGCAATCCAGACCCAAGTAAAGTTGCCATAGGCATTGTCATGCCACCAGGGATGGAAGTGGTCGCTTGTCATTGTCGTGGTGAAACCGCATTTTTCAGCCTCTACTACGAATCTGAGCAAATTGTGCATTGAATACTGTTCTTGAGCGACCCAGTATCCTAGTGAAGAAGACATAGTTAGAAAATGGCATGCTAATGGCATGAACGTTTGTGACGATAGTTCTATTTACTAAGGAAATAGAGAAAATCTGCATCGCAGCGGAACGAAACCTGTAACTGCATCTTTTGTCATCAAGTGATACTTGTCTTGTCCTTCTTGCTTGCTTACTACCTATATCATTCTGCTATGTTCTCAAATGATTTGTAGTAAATACCAAACTAGACAATATGTTTGTTGTTTGTTGTCATTATTTATGGTAGTCTATTTTTCTGTTTTTTATGCCATTTTGGTATTATTGTCAGCTTGCTGCGATAGCTCCAAAAGTCTCTTTGCCTGCTCCTGTCCTGTTACAGGCAATAACCTTCGTGGATCAAGCAAACCGACTTGAACAAGAAGAGATGCTTGATCCCAGTATATGTGCTCATGGGCAATCTTGCCATCTTTAAAATTCATTATTACTACATGAGGAAGCGTTATGTATTTACCTGTAGGGGAGACTCCAGGTAACATATATTCTACTTCTCTATCATGAGTGAAACTGATGATAAGCTCATCAACAACCTGATCCTTGCCAATAGTACGTGATATGCGTACAATCTTTGTGTCAGCAGGCATTTTCCCTATAAAGTGATTCTTATAAAAATTGTAGACCCCTTGATAACCTACACCTCCAGTCATCATAGGAACATGGTGGACATAAGGTTCCTTGGTCATAGTTTGCATTGTAGCATCCACATCGTGATCTTCAAACTCGTGTTTGATATGCCGGTCAAAGACAACACCTAGGTTAGGTTGATGACTATGGCTGTTACTATTATCATCGTCATTGTCATTAATCAAAATTTTTCCCTTCCAGCCCATAGTTTGTAACTGCTTTTATTTTTTATTTGCTGAGACTAATTCAAATCTGAGAGATCATATAAAATATTATTCTCCTAGATGGCCCATTTTTTGATAGAGCCAAAGAAAGAAGAGTCTGGAAAATAAAAAACCAGTTATCATTTAGTTGATGTTATAGGTCAAGCTTTATGACACGTATGTAGTCAATCAAAAAAGGAAGGTAGAGGTCATCAGCTCACGCTGACTGTTCCAACCATGTTTGGATGTAATAGACAGAAGTAGGGGTACTCACCTGCTTCTGCGAATGTATGCTCAAATGTGGCTGCTGGAGCCATTATTCCAGAGTCGAATACTTGGTCTGGAGTTGCGTTCTCACCTGAGGTGGCAGTGTGTGGTTGTGAATCGTCATTTGTCCATGTTACTGTGCCACCGACGCTAACTTGAGCTGGGTTTGGAGAATATGCATCAGTAGTGAGGCTTGAAGAGCCTTGGACTATAGATATTTCAAGGTTGCTTGGTGTCACGCCGCTATTATTGTTATTGTCATTGTTGGTACCCTCCTCTGCCCCCTGATCCGGCATTGAATGCTCAGGTATGGGGGCGCCACTAGCGTTTGCAGTTGGATGTGTGAAGGTGGTGATATTATCATGAGCTACCCTATCGCTATTACTATTATTGTTACTTGAAAATCCTCCTAGCTGTGCGTCAGTATAGTTGACTACTTTGGGATTTTGCAGTTTTTTCTGCAGTTCATATTGCCAGTCAAACATGGATGTACTCCTCGCTTCATTTCCCGCAATTGTCTGATTATTGATGTTGTTTGTATTGTTGGATTCTCCTCCTTCTCCAACCACTACTATCTGGCCCATATTGCCACGCTCTTCTTGGAAGCCGTGGCTATGGAATAGGTAGGTTCCAGGATATTCCCATTGCGCTTCAATTATCGTAGCATCTCCTGGTCCAACTGCAATAGTCTGAACATCTATTTGCTCATTTGAAAGTAGCCCAGATGGGTATGCCTTAGCGGTTGTACTATGAAGGTGAAAGTGATAAGGTATTGTTGTACCTAGGTTAATCACGTATAGTCGCAGGAGTTCGTCCTGGTTAATTGTAAGTGGATTGTGTACGTACTGGTCAAGATAGCCATTTATCGGATAGTATTCTGTCTCAAATTTCATGATATTCTTGGTGTCAAATTCGCTCATTACCATTACAAACTCTCTTGCAGGAGGCAGTGGATTCTCTTTTGGATCAACTATCAATGCACCATACATTCCCATTCTGATGTGGAGTGATGTAGGCATAGCATGGCAGTGATACATCAAAGCACCAGCTGGCGCAGCCGTAATGTTGTAAAGATAGGTTTCATTTGGCAAAAGTTGTGGACTGACACCATCATTTTTGTCGTCATGGTTTCCATGGAAGTGTATTGTATGAGGAATTGGAGTCTTGTTGATAAATTTGATTGTCACATTATCTCCTTCTGTGAATCTTAGAGGCGGAGCAGGCATTGTTCCATTAAATGTCCAAGTTTTGACAACTTTTCCTGGAGCAATTTCAATTTCTGCGTCTTGTGCTATTAGGGTATATTCTTTTTTTGTTGGTGTTGTTGAACTGTTGCTAGTACTAGTATTAGTGGCAGCTGCTTCTCTAGCTGATCCTATTTTCTCTGTATTCATAGCTGGAGTAATAGTAGTAGTACTGGAGTAGTACGAGATTAGAACACCCGATGTCGCCAATGCCACAATAACGCTGCATAGAGTTATGATACGAGCCGATCTTCTATTTAATTCAGAGTATTTTTTTGACAATCTGTCTTCTGATCATACCTTGATCAAAACAGTCAATTAAATCGTCTGTATGCAGTGCATTGCAGTGAAATGCTGAAGCTGGACCGACTCTGTAATCAAAAGAAGACATTACTAATTATAACATATTCGTGACATCCATTCTAGCAAAATTATACAACTTGTAAATAACTTTCTAGCTCTGAAGCTGGTTCGTGCATAAAGGAATTACGCACGTATTCCAAAAAATTATTCTCTGCAATATGGAGTGGCTAATCAATCATAGCATTGAGTTATTATTGGGCTTTTAGATGTTAGAGTGAGTTACCAATTTAAGCAAGATGAGAGAACAGCATTACGGGAAGAAGAGGAAAAAAGTAAAGGATAGAGGACTGTGTCCTGATTCTCCTCACATGGGTCTGTTAATTAGGACTGCTGCCTCGGGGAAAGACCATTTCTTCCATCATAAATTCACTGAGCCTCTCATAGATTGGCCTAAGTTCTACTGTAACATTCTCTGCTGAAATACTTGATACTAGTGATTGGCTGTTTATAATTGCTTTAAAAATATCTTTGTCCGTAACAATGCCAACCATCTTTGCTCTTTTATCTACCACTGGAAGTCTGCGTATGTTGTTTAGCTTCATAGCCTGAATTGCGTCCTGGATGGAACTTTTTGCATCAATTGTAATTATAGGCTTGCTCATAATGTCAATTGCAAGCAGATGGGGCAGGAATAGTTCAGTTAGGCCATTATGCGGACAATATCTGTCTCAGTGATGATACCAATTGGCATATTGTCTTCGTTTCCGGTGACTATTAAACTTCCAATATTGTATGTGCTCATCATACTGGCTACTGCTTTGACAGATTGCCGTTCATTGATACTCTTCACACCCTTAGTCATAATGCTTTCAACGGATACTGTTTCAAGACT
>JBQGBZ010000149.1:0-1075 GCA_052038215.1 Nitrososphaera sp. | reverse complement strand
ACATCGATGTTAAGGTAAAGTTAACAAACTTCTCTTCTGGAAAAGAAAAACAGGGGGCGGCGAGTTAAAATTGAACACACGAGAGAGGTTTAGGTAATAATTGAGCGCTGATATTGATAACATTTTCACCAAAGCGGCAAGTGGAAGATCACTTGTTAAGAACCGTCAAGCCCTCACGATTGATTATGTACCAGAAAAGTTACCTTTCAGAGACGAGGAGATCAAGGCCCTTGCTCAAGTGTTATCTACAATTTTCAAAGGTGCTAGGCCATCAAACCTTCTTTTATTTGGTAAGCCTGGAACCGGCAAAACTGCAGCAGCTAGAAGCGTAGTAGATAGGCTAGCAAAAAAAGCAACTGATCTCAAGACAAATGTCACGGTTCTTTTTGTAAATGCAAAGATTGCGGGGGGCAGCGCATATAAGGTGCTTTTTGAAATTGCAGAAGAGCTTGGAATCAACAAAGGACAAGAAAAACAAGTACACTTTACCGGTGTATCGATGGGCGAGGCAACAGATAGAGTCTTGCATTTTATACAAAGGAAAAAGCTTAATCTTGTCTTAGTGATTGACGAAATAGATTCGCTTGTGGACAGGAGTGGTGATGATATTCTTTACAATTTTACAAGGGCCAACCAAAGAATGAATGGCGGCTTTATTACACTCATTGGAATATCTAACAGTCTTACATTCAAGGACAAACTCGATCCACGTGTAAGAAGCAGCCTCAGCGAAGAAGAAATAGTCTTCAATCCCTACACAGTGGACCAGCTGCGCCAGATATTACAGGAGCGTGCTAAGCTAGCCTTCAGTGAAGGTTCAATCTCTGATGCAGCAGTCAACCTATGTGCGGCAATAGCAGGAAGAGAACATGGTGATGCTAGGAAGGCAATCGACTTGCTTAGAGTTGCAGCTGAGTTAGCAGAAAGAGAAAGCGTAATCAAGGTCGATGAAAAACATGTGCGCGCAAGCGAAGATAGTATTGAAAGAGATGCGCCTTTTGTGGCTCTAAAGAACTCTCCTGTGCATCACAAGCTTGTAATTATTGCTATTATAAAATCAATAAACGGCACAACT
>JBQGBZ010000148.1:0-1322 GCA_052038215.1 Nitrososphaera sp. | reverse complement strand
CCTAGCCAATGCCGTGCCTAGAGGATATTTATCTTGATAAAGTCCGTTCGCCTTGATGGAGGCAATTACAAAATTTGTTGCAAACTCTTCTTTTGCATCGATTTTTATATGGTCAATTGCACCAATGGATCTGGCTCTTTTCTCGATTTCTGTAAAATCCTCAATCTGACCGCAATCAACAGTTACAGTAACAACATCCATATCATGTAGGGCTTGCAAATATTTTATACATACACTAGTATCCAACCCTCCTGAATACGCAAGAACAACCTTCTGTTTAGCCATATTATAGGCGCATCATTTTATAACATTAGATTTATGTCTTGTGGTGATTTACCTTCAAAAAATTTGGAGTAGTTAACTCCGTCCCTGTCCCAAAAAAAATTCTATGGGATAGATCTGCTGTATAGCTTCCCTTCCAGAGCGAGTTTATACATTTCGGCTACATATGGGTTCTTTGCTGGTGTTTCTGCACCTAGTTCTACTAGACGTGCATATACTCTCACTACGTAAGCTAGTGCACCCATGAAGGCTACTACTACACCCATGTTAAACATCCAGTGATTAGGGACTGCAAATATTTCTTCTACGAACCAAAAGTGCCACATTTCGTTGATTCCTATGGTAAACATGGTTGCTAGATATCCAATTATGGTTATCTTCAATCCAGTATTCATAGAATTATTTGGTCCTCTCAAGCTTGGTACTCTTCTGTCGTACATTGCTACAAATCCCCAACCTAATGGAAGGGCAACAAAGTGGCTGTATAACCACCAGTGAGCAGGAGTGAATGCACTGTCTCTAATTGCTGTTTGATGCAAAGAGCCATCAACGAAGTTGTCTACCTCGACTGATGCTGCGATTGAACCCAACATAATAACCATTATGTAAATCTTCTTTAGTCTCTGGATTTCCACTTCTTTTGGTATTAGTGCTGGTATTTGGGCCATTGCTCAGGGGTTGTTGCGATTATCTCATATATTAATTGAGCGTACCTTTTAGTTGGATCTTCTTCCAATTCCTTTTTGGATTCTTCGATTCTGTGCAAAGATCCAGATAGTTTCAGACCATTCTATATAATATTCGCGCCGCAAGTATTGCCTAGCACTATTGCTTGGCTACGATGCTCGGCACAGCTAAGGCAGGCTTTGAAGGTAGCAAAATATATATCTTTGTATGTTTAGGGATTTGTAGATACTATATATGGTAAAGAGCAAGATGTTGATAGTGACGACTCTTGCAGCGGTGACACTTCTTTCTGCAATTGCTGCCTACATGCCAATTATCCCCGAGGCGGATGCACATGGTGTTCAGGCACAACT
>JBQGBZ010000147.1:0-3118 GCA_052038215.1 Nitrososphaera sp. | reverse complement strand
CCAATCTTGGACTCTGTTTGGCTAACTGATTTCAAAACAACTATGTCCCATGTCAGCTAGACGAGGGGGAGCGATTCGTTTATCTTAATTCAGAAATCTTGATTAGATACACAGAGCCAATAAAGCTTGGAAGTCCTTCTAGATGAACACAATAAACAAATAATAGACTATGATATTCGCTGCAGTAATTATGCTTCCAACTTTAAAGAACTCTAAGAATGTAAATGCGTAGACTCCCCGGGATTCTGCAGCCTCGATGATGATTATGTTGCTTGCAGCACCAAGTATAGTGAGATTACCAGCTATGGTGCTTGCAGCCGCCAGCATGACCCATTGGTCTACATGCTGGCCTGTAAAGCCGTTATCTATCATAACAAAATTATATAGTGCAACAAAAGGAACATTGCTCAATAGCTGGCTGATCCCAAGACTTGCGACTGATATCACAGCTGTGCTCTGTGTTAGATCGCTCGGGTTTGGAGGCGGGATATAGTTCGTGAATAGGATTGACACAGCACCAGATGACCAAAGTGCGGATGTAACTACAAACATGCCACCAAAAAAGACTAGTACGGAGTAGTCCACCTTTTTTACTATCTCCACCCTTTCTCTGCTGAGAGCATAAATGGCAGACGCACCCAGCATTGCAATGGCACTCAGGCTAAAATTCAAGATTTCAAGAAAGTGCAGTATTTCTGAAATTATAAAACCAGCGATTGTCACAAGCAGGATTGTAATAGAGATTTTGGCAAGACGAGGGTTATAGAGCAGTTGTACCTTTTCAGGAACTTCTATGTTGCTGGGATAATATTTTGAGCTAATCTCCTTCCTGTAATACACCCTCAATATGAAATACGTTACAAATAGACTGATGATCGTCGGTACTGCGAGATGAATTAGAAACGTAATAAATGGTGTTGAGATGCCGCTCTGGATGGCGATCAACAGGTTTTGCGGGTTACCTATAGGGGTCATGACGCTTCCAACCGTAACGCCAAACGAAAGTGCCAATAACAGCACCACTGATCTGATGCCTGAATGTCTTGCAACATGGATTACAATAGGAACACCAAGTAGTGCAATAGTATCGTTAACCAAAAATGCAGAGAGTAAGCCCATCCCAACTACAAACGTCATCAACAACTTCCTCGGTGTCTTGGCTATCGCAAGCATCTTGATGGCTATTAGCTGTAGCACTCCTGCCCTCTCTAGTGCTGAAACAATACTGAACATTCCAAATAGAAAAGCAATGACTTCGAGGTTGATCGATGTAAGGGCAGCTTCGACACCTATGACTTGCAGGCCCACCATCAGTGCTGCTCCTATTAGCATGGCTGTCCAAATGGGAATACCAAAGCGCCTCCGGCCGATAATCAGGGTATACACAACACCAAACACTGCGAGGGCAATGTACTCCTGCATGAACCAGGGAAATCTCGTCGTCTTTATTAATTGCATTGAACCGAGAGACTCTCTACAGCTATGAAATGAGAGATATATTGTGTAGAAGAGGCCTAAAAGTTGGCTCCTAACATATTACCAGAATTGAAAGAAAATATTATTCTAAATGAACTTGACTGATCTCTACTTCCTTCAGCTTTAACCATCGCAGGATTCAACTGAAAATTAATGCGGGCACGTTGGGATTATTACAACTTTGAAAAATCAGGCTTCGAATTGGTGCTACATTACTAGATGACACACCTGTGCAAGCATTAGTCACGTTGTCTCCATTGCAGAAGAGATAGAGCGCGCGCACACACACATACACACACATTTTGCTATCAACAGCCATAGACAATGGGGGGATGATGATTTTAATATATATATATAAAATAACAGAAAAATACTTATCCCCTCTTTCCTCCACTTCTAGCAAAAGAAATCAAAAAAATAGTAGAAAAAGAATTAGAATACAGCTCTAGTCAAATAGGTAGGGTTCAGGAACCAAGGTATTTAGTCTCTATGTAGGTCATGAAGTAATCCGGGTTATAACCCTCATTGAATTTATTATTAAGAAGCACTTTGGGTGCATAAACAGATCCGTGTTGGTGTATTTTTAATCTTAGCCATTCTCTGAGAGGCTTGAAATTGCCCTTCTTGATGTCTTCCTCGTAATCCTCAAGGTCTTTGCGCATATTTGATGCAATGATCGCTGAAACCAAGTTTCCCAAAGTGTAAGTTGGAAAATAGCCAAAGAGGCCACTGCTCCAATGAGTATCTTGAAGCACGCCCTGGGAATCTTTACTTGGTCTCACTCCAAGCAGCTGATCCATTCTATCATTCCAGAATTCAGGAATTTCAGAGACGCTTAGCTCATCTCCAAATATTTTTTTTTCTATCTCATATCTTATTGCTATATGGAGATTGTATGTGACTTCGTCAGCGTCAACTCGTACATAATCAGGCTTGACATTATTGAAATACAGGTATAACTCGTCATCTGTTGCTTGGTTTGCGAAACTTACTTGCTTTCTGATCAAGGGAGTTATCAATTGAACAAAAGGCAGGCTTCTGCCCACAATATTCTCCCAAAACCTGGACTGAGATTCATGTAGTCCGAGCGAAGATCCGCCCTCCAGAGGAGTAACAGACAATGACTGATCGCATTGCAGATGATATAAGGCATGACCAGCTTCATGGATAGTACTAGATATCGACTTTTTGAAATCAGTCCCTTCATACCGGGTAGTTATTCTGACGTCGTTGAGGCCCATAGTCTCCGTGAAAGGATGTGTAGATAAATCCATTCTGAAACGCTCCATGTCGTATTGCAGAAGAGTCAAAATATCACGATTGAGCTCATCAAGCTTTTGGATATCATACTTTGATTTTCCAAGTTTGCTCTCTTTGCAAAACAGGCTGCCTGATTCTACGAGCTTTTTCAAAACCTTCTGAATACGCGAAGTCAACACACCAAATACCTTATCCAAGTCAGCTACTGTAAGCTCTTCTTCATATGTATCCAAAAGCGCGTTATATGGATGCTTTTCATAACCTATTTTATCTGCGATTTGCTTCTTTATTTCTATCATCTTCTTCAAGTGGTGCGAATACATCGTGAAATCCGATTTTTCTCTGGCCTGTCTCCATGCCATGTTGCCCCTTATTCTTTCCA
>JBQGBZ010000146.1:0-21893 GCA_052038215.1 Nitrososphaera sp. | reverse complement strand
AATGTTGCTCTATTATCAGTGATCATCCATGTCAACAACTAAAGGTCCCGGTATAAAACCGAGGAGAAATATCAAACACCCATACTATTCCCTTGCGACCGTCCTTGGATTGACGATGCTGATGGCTTCATCTCTGGCAGTCGGCCAGATGCCATTCGCACTGGCCCAAACCCTAGAGGAAGAAGATAACCAGGAAGCTCAAGAGCCAGCAGGCACTGTAAATACAACTCAGACCGTCACTGCAGGAAACGAGACAATCGAAGGTAATGGCAATTTCGTTCGCGAAGATGCTGACGAATCATTGGAGAATCTTTCGACTTTATCAGTAACTAGTATCTCCACAACAGAGGTCAGGCCCGATAGATTATCCGTCAGTGTAGGAGTGGAAACCAATGGAACAACTGCACAGGAGGCCGTATCGCAAAATGCGAACCTTACAGTTCAGGTGCTCACAGCACTTAGAGGATTAGGCATTACAGAGGATAGGATAGAGACGAGCAGCTATAGCGTATCGCCTATCTATGAATACATCCGGCCAGCAGAACAATGCATACAGATATATCCACCACCCCCTGGGTGTGAAACCAGGCAAGATATTATCGGATACCGAGCTACTAATACGGTGACAGTGACACTCGACGTCCCATTTTTCCGAGTGGCGACCGAGGCAGTGCCTGATGTAAATGCTGGACAAGTGATAGATGCTGCTGTTGGGGCAGGTGCTAACCGTGTAGACAGTGTTACGTTCTTGATATCGCCGGATAGACAAGACGAAATTCGCGGCACACTGATTGGCGAGGCAATAACCAATGCACGGCAACGTGGCAATATTGCAGCGGAGGCTCTACAAATGACAATAACTGGTGTTTCAAGTGCAGAAATAAACCCGATTGACTTTCCAATCTACACTGTCAGCCTACGCGAGGCTACTAGTGCTGGAGAAGCTGCAGATGCAGTGTCAGCTCCTACGCAGATCCTCCCAGGACAACAAGAAGTTTCAACAACCGTCAATGTTGTTTTTTACATAGGCCCTGATGGCTCAACTGATGGTTGAAACACACTATCAAAATATAGAGCCTCCTCTCCATCATTACCAAACCATCTTTTTTTCTTTTGTAATTTACTAACAGTAAATCGTAGCTTATTACGGCAGGACATAGTCGGCACAAATCTAAAGGTTATTTCACTGGGTGAACAAGTGGTAGGGCTTTGACTTGATAATGTTCTTTGCTTTTGATCCTCTTATTTTGCAATCTAATACACTTGTCTGCGTGTCAGATCCTTCGACATAACATCCTAAATGGGATCACCTGAAGCAATCGACAGATCAGCAATCGAACCAAAGGTACTCTTCAAGAAGAGCTCATAATAATAGGGCGGTCTTGGCATACTTTGACTAGTTCTTTTGGACATGACATCTATAGTTGCAGACCCCTTCAAATATTGTGCATTTTCATAAGAACATACATAAATTACAAGATCATCTTTGCATAGATTTATCTCAGGTGGAATTATCTTTGGATAATTCACTTCAAACGGTTTTAAGGAGAGAGATCTCTCTAGTGACTCAAAGTACATTCCAAGTTTCTCTCCAAACCGGAAGGCTTGTATGGCATTCTCAAAACTCGGTTTGGATTTGAACTTTAATCGATATATTACCAAAACCGATTTTGGGCTTTCCAAATACTCAGATCACACACATTAGTTTACCTGACTTGAATAAAAACATCATAGTAGGAGTAAATGCTACCAGCTCATTTCCTAGCTATTCACTCCTTATCTAATTTTGAGGGCCGGAATAAAAAATAACTAAGAGTAACGTACACAATAAAAGGCCTTTTTCAAAGTTATGATTATCTTGGATCGCAATCACATAAAATAGCTAGGCGCGCTAATAGAGACCCAACCAAATAAACAGACGACCACAAATAGAGACACTTAAATGGATTCTATTAACTCTTTGACTTGGATTTATCAAAATCTTATCCTGTAGAAACTGTGGAGGTTCATATTTCGTAGCAATAGTAGAGTAACAGAAATAAATGACACTATAATAATCCAGCTAAATAGTAGGTTAAATCAATATTACTATGAATAATAGCAGCAGCAATTTTTTGGTTTTTCCACATGAGCAAGATGTTGACGGTTTGTTCTCTGCTGCGGTCTTGAAGATGACATACCCACAATCCGAGGTTATGTTGACAAACCACGGCTTTCAAAATATGCTTGCAGTAAAGGACAGGATTCTTTCTTTTACAAAATCATCAACTTCGGGAACGATCATAATCTCAGATATTGGCATGAACAATGAAAGTCATCTGCCTGTATTCGAAGCACTTAGCATTTCAAAACAAAAAGGTTTTTCAAATATATGGATAGACCATCACGTATGGCCAGAAGAAATGGAAGAAATATTTTCTCCGATCTGTGAAATGGTGCTGTATTCTGAAAGCGGAACAGGAAGCAATACACATAAGAAATGTGCCACTGAACTTTGTATCGAACGATTTGCTCCAACTAGCCCGTTTGCAAAGACTCTTGGATTTATTGCACATAGGACTGACTTTCCAGATTCTTCGCGCTTTCCATTGCCCCCTTTGACCGGTCTGATCTCTTACATTTAGGAAAAAAAGAGTTGAACCACAAGCTCTATTCTGTGATTTTAGATAGTGTATGCCGCGGCATATTGTGGAACACTGAGATGCAGGATGATATGATTGAGGCATCTCGTCAAATAGACGAATCTATCATGGGATCAATTAATTCCGCCGTCATAAGAGAATTTGATCTTAGACCTCTGACTTCTGCTGAAAAAGGAGTCAGCAAGGTAAGGGTTGCAATAGCAAAAGCGGACCCATTTGTAAGCAGATCCGTTCTTTTAGGTAAAATTATTGATGACAACGAAATTGATCTCGCTATCGCATACACACGGGAAGGAAAGTTGAGCTTGAGACGGGGGCACGAGGTAACTGTGGGAGATATTCAAATAGATTGCAGCATGATTGCAAGTGCTTTTGGCGAAGGTGGAGGGCATCAAGCAGCGGCTGGGGGATTCCTGAGGACCAATGTTGAACAAAACGGCAATCTTTCCGCATTAAATGAGATCGAACTCACCATTCAAAATTACTTTGAAAAACTAAAACCCAATAATAACTAATTCACTAAGGTTATCCTTAGGAGCCAATGCATAGAGGTGTACGTATAAGTAAACTCTCGCATCAGGCAAAAAGATCTACTCTACTCCGTAAGATCCTTAATCAAAGATAAACTGTCATGTTATTCTTCTGAACAATTAACAAAATAATAAGCCGGTTTTTGCTCGCCTACCTATAGCGAGATTTTAATTATGATGTTGTCCAGTTTGTGGCATGGAAGAAGGTTCAACAGACAAAAGACAGAATGCTGACCAAATTCCTCGAGGCCATGATAGCCAGAGTGAGACGGGGCGAATTGTAAGTGAACAAGCTGGAGTTCAAGGCCAAAGAAAAGAAGTAAACGTGGAAAGCTATTCAAAGGTTGCAGAAATAGGACAAATTTTAAAGGATATGGATTTCCCAGCCGATAAGAACAAGATAATTTCTTTTGCGACCCAGCAAAAAGCTTTCACAAACAACAAAAATAAAGAGGATATACTTTCAGCCCTGCAAGATCTTGAAGAGAGAGAATACAAGAAGGTATCGGAAGTTACAACTGCTCTAGGTATGGTATATTAGACCAATACATATTTTTTGTTTAGATGCACAACGGATCTATATATCCTTCCAATCGCACTGATTTGATTTGAACTTTTTATTCTCTCGTAACTAACAACGTTTTAGTAATTTTCTCAAGCTATCTATGTTCTTAAGTTTGAAATCTCCAATGGTCCTCTTCTCTCACTTCCAATATGAGATGATAATACCCACAGAACCGCTTTGCAGGTTCATTTTATATAACACCCAGAATTTTGCAAGTTATTTGATATTGTGTGTTTGAGTGTTCGTCTATCAATTTCTTATTCACTTATGACATATTGTTTGCCTACTCAAGCAATGGTTCAACCAGACTATAGCTTTAATTTCTCTAAAGTGATTGGTTTATTTTCCAGTAAGAGTATTGTCTGCGCCTTCTTAATTGTTTTAGAGTGCCTGACATATCAATTGTGATCACAGGAGGATCAGTTAACGCAATTGCAACCAGGACATTTTCTAACTGCTCTGTAGCACATCTTATTGTGAACTCATTTTCCCTATGTTCGATGAGCCTCAATGCAGCTTTCTCCGTAGCAATTGTTCCAAAAAGTTCCGAGAATCGTTTCTTGATTGCAACAACCGGATCGCTAGTTGTGTCAGCCTGAACAACAGAAAGATAGCGTCGCTTAGGTCGCCTCTTCAGCATAAGACACATTCCTTACTAATCTTTGCTCAAGCCATTTTGTCAAGTTGCACCAATACTTCTGGGGTTCTATACCTACGGTCTTCAATATTGCATCAAGACAAGGGCCCGAAATCATTTCACATTTCGATGTTGCACCACTTGACATGATGAATTGGCAGTGTGACCAATGGCAGAACTTGTACAATTCCGTTAACGTGCTAAACCACCTGCCCACAGAAACGCTGTCCATCTTTCTTGCAGGATTAATTGTAATCTCAAGGCCAGTTCCTTTCTTCAGCTTCTTTTTCAACTCTTTCTTAACTTTACTAAAGTCCCTAATTGTTAGAATATCCGCTGGCTCACTCAGATTCTCTGAAACCACCAGGTAAGGATAGTTGAAAGCATTTGATGGCGCCCTTCCTAATCTGTAAATTACATCTTCTTGTGGCTTTCCATCAAACGCGATACCCACCCTGCTTATGCAAAGTGCCTTGGTGGTTGATGTTATATCAAAGTCGCCACTCACGCAAAGGTCTATCCGATTCAAGAACAGCGCCTCCTATGTTCAATATGCAATTTTGCAGGTATGCCGACATGACCTATATATTTTTCCAGCTGGTGAATAAACAAGAACCTCTTGACTAATTCATTCGGCAAAATCTGAGTGGAAGAGGGTCATATAATTTTGAACAGGGTCTAAAGGTTTGAAACGTCTTATTGGCTTGAATCGAATTCTTATAGCGTCATTTTCTGATAGCAAGAGCCTTCCTTGACATATCCTCTGCTTGTCAAGTCTGATGTATAAGTTACCCTTTTCGTCAGCATAATCATCTACTAGACGAGACAAATGTTCTCTGTCTGCACTGTTCAAGAGCGAGATCACTCTTTTGGCCAACATGGCTGACTCTTTGCTCGAAAGTATTGCCTTTTGCAACACAATCTTATTTTTATAATGTCCCTCTGAAGAAGATCTCACAAAGCGGGTAGACGGTATCAAGAGTATTTCTTCTATCGCCTGTAGGACCTTGATCTCATCTTCAGTGGCATGCAAAACAATGCTGACTTCCGCTGCTGCAAATTTGATGCTGCTGCCTTCCTCAGTCATTTATGAAACACTGCTTGGAAGAGTTTTGCTTAAAAAATGTGATATGTCATTGGACTGGCGGCGGAGCTTCAACTGTTTTCGCTTCGTTAACCGCTCGTGATTCTTTCGTGGAGATAAGCTTCGTCTTTTTGATCCCGAGGTGGCGCATTGCAGTTATCTTTTTTGCTTCCTCAAGCACCGCTGCTCCAAGCTTACTATTCGTTTCCCTTGGAATATCTTCACCCTTATTTCCTGTGACTTGTAGTATAAATTGGTCAACTGTCATCTGAGGGATTCTCTCAGCGAGTATCTTTTGTGCTATCAACCTTATCTCATGTTTCTTAGAGGAATTAACTCTGCGTAGGGTAAATGCAACAGTTGCAACTCTAAAGGTGTGACCATCTATCGTAGTATAGTCATGAGTAAACGTGATCATCGAGCTGCCTCTTCGGACAAGGCTCCTGAGAAACTCCTTGGCATATTCATGTCCTTTAAAGATAGTGTTTGCCACGCCATCACTTATACTATCTATCTCGATAAAGACCTTGATTTGGTGCTGATCCATGCTTTGGTCAGGGTTCCCTCTCATCATATCATGCAACGTATTCTCAATTGTGCGTCCCTTTATCTGTGTTGGATCGGTAACCGGAATATAGTTAATTGGCGTCTGGGGCTCAAAGCCTGATGGTTTATTAACAACTACCCATTGCTTGTCCCGCCATTTGTCCCTAACTCTGCCTCCCTTTCTTGCTCCTTTGGCCATAAAGCGTTCTTCTTCCCATTCTTTGACTAAAGTGAATAATATATATATGATGCGTCAATTTCGAGGTTGAATCTCTTCAATACCCCCCATGTATTTTTGCAAGACTTCTGGCAGTTTCACATTGCCATTTGGCATCTGAAAATTCTCAATTATTGCCACCATGGTACGTTCTGTCGCGACAAGTGTGCTATTTAGTGTGTGGACGAGGCGAGTGTCCTCGTTTGTCTTGTCACGGAAACGTATGCTCAGCCTCCGGGCCTGGTAATCTAGGCAGTTGGAGCAAGAAACGATCTCCCTGTAAGTATTCTGACCGGCCATCCATGCCTCGATGTCGTATGTCTTGGAAGATATCTTACCTGTATCACTAGAACAGAGAAGCATTACACGATATGGGATTCCGAGCTGTCTAAAATATTCCTCAGATAACGCAAGCATCTGCTTGTGCTCCCTCTCTGACTCCTCTGGCCGACAGTAGATGAATTGCTCTACCTTTTCAAATTGATGAACTCGAAATATGCCCTTCATATCCTTACCATGTGCACCTGCCTCTTTGCGGAAACATGAGCTGAAACCGCCGTACCTTATCGGAAGCTTTATGCCCTCAAGGATTTCGTCCATGTGCATACTTGCTATAGCATGCTCTGATGTCCCAATCATGTAGAGATCCTCATTCTCAACCTTGTAAATGACATCTTCAAAGTCATTCAGTATCATAGAACCCGCCATCGGTTCTTTTCTAATCATGTAAGGCGGTTGGATAAGTGTATAATTATTAGTCGATAGAAAGTCAAGCGCAAAGTTGATCAATGCTTGATTTAACCTAACCAGGTCATTTTTTAGGAAGTAGAATCGTGCACCTGAAACTTTAGCAGCGCGACTCAGGTCTACTAGATCGAGCGTGTGCGCTAGCTCGACGTGATCCTTTGGCTTGAAATTTGGAGTTATGATTTTACCATATTCTCTGACAACCATATTGTCAAGCTCGTCTCTGCCAGTTGGGACGCTCTCATCTAACAAATTGGGCAATGTCATCATGAGCTTATGGAATTTTTCTTCGATTTGAATTGATTCAGACTCTATGCCATGAAGTTGCATGCTCACCTGCTTCATTTCGTCAAGTACTAATACTGCATTTTCTTTGGATCTTTTCTTGCTTGCAATGGTTTCAGATAGTAAATTTTTTTGCCGGCGTAGCTCTTGGGTTTTGCTAATAAGTTCACCGCGGCGCTTATGAAGTATTATCAACTCATCTAATGGAAAATCGGTCATATTTCTTTTTTTTAGCATGTCGCGAATAGCTTCAGGGTTTTCCTTCAAAAGTCGGGGGTCTAACATTAGACAATCATCACTTTCTTAGCTACTGAAATGTGCTCAAGAATCTCGTCAAGTGTGCTCAACAATGTCGCAGCTGGAACATTTTTTCCTGTCAACTCAATTGCAACTGTGGAGCCTCTAGAAAACACTTTCAATGAAAGACCCTTTGGAAAGTTAATATTGTCTGGTATTAATGCCTTCACTGTCGCCTTTGCTTCTGCCATGTTTGAAAAGGGAATTTCAGCCCATACTTGGATATCAAGATTACGCGTTGGTAATTTCTGAATCATTTGCCTTCGCCTTTATACACGACATGAAACCTTCAAGGGCAGGAGATGGAATTGTACAACCAGCAGCTTCTGAGTGTCCTCCTCCATCTCCCTTCAAAGAAGCAGCGCACTCTTGCAACATTCTGCCAAGGTTTGCATGCGACTGGCAATCTATGCACTTCCTTGCGGAGAACCTGTATGTGCCATTGTTCGTAAGAGTCCGGACAAGGAGGAGTCTGCCCCAAAAGGATGGCGACCTGCTAAGGAGAGTTGACACCGCTTCCAGCATGTCTTCCTCAAGAACCCCTTCACCATTGACAAATGCAGTTCTGCCGTCATCTGAGAGTCTCCATTTTTCATCAAAGATGGTCGAAATATTATTGTACAGGGTCATCTTATAATTACTCATTATCTCTTCTGCGGTGTCTAATGCATTATTTCTATCCCCCATACAAATTGCGACACCCACTCCAGATCTTCCTTTCCTTGCACATGCGTTGAGCAGTGTTGAAAATTCCCTTGCGTCTCTTAGCTGGCTTCGCTTGTCTTCTCTTGTCAGCGTGTAGACATAGCCTAAAAAATCCTCCTGCATTATGTCAGATAACCTCCTATTTGATGTAGCGACAAATTTGGCTATTGCTTCAACAATGCTGGTTTTCTCTTCCTGTGAAAACTCAGACAGCACCCTCCAGCGGCCATTATCATTTCTGAGCCTTATGCCAGCGTTCTTGAGCAATAAGTAGCAGGCTTCTCTGTTCCACGTAAGCCCATAAATGTAATGAAATGAAGAGTATGCTAAAGCATCATATACTGGACTTGTTTCCCTGCCATTCAGTATAATATCGAGATCAACAGATACAATTCCGAGAGATTGAGCACCCCTGAGTATCTCTGCATTCAGACCGACTAAGGATTTCTTGTCTCCTTTGTCTTGTCTATCTGCCACCGCTGAAACAACTGCCATTGCTGATAGATCTCGGTTCCTAGGATCAAGAGTGCTTGCAACCATGTAAGCCATCCCTCCTGCAGATACATCCTTTCCGCCATCAATTCCATACTTCCATGGATTTAGTATCTGATCGTCATCATGTTCTTGTTCTCTTGATTCCCCAGTTTCAGGAACTTGGTTGTGGTCGATGATTAGCCAGTTGTCGCCAATCGCATTTCGTAAACGTGAAGTCCAGCTCCATCCAAGGTCTGTAATGATATAGAAATCTCGACCATCCCCTCTCATTGTCTCCAGCACCGAGCCATTCATGGAAGAAACCGTCCTGACAGAGTAGCGTGCGCCAATCCTCCTGAGTGCCATCGCAATTATGCTACCCGATGTAATTCCATCAGCGTCAAGATGAGAGATGATTGCAACTTCATTGCCTCCTTCTATAACAGCTCTCAATCTTTCACAAAAGTGTTTAAGTGCATTAGTAAACCTGTCACTCATCTAACGAACCTTACTACTCTAGCTGCGCAATTACTGCCGCATATTTCCAGTTCTTTGGAATCTTGCCCTCTCGCTTGTAGTATTTTGAGAGCCTATGGATCTTTGATTCTATTAACTCGAGCGACCGAACATTTCTGTGGTCACTGTTGTGAACTCTAAGGTGCTTTTGGAGTCCTAGGGCCTTTCGTACTAGCTTGTCTAGGTCCTCCGGCATGTCTGACTTTATCCCGTTCTCTGCCAAAATACTCGTAAGACTCTTGCCCATTACAGGTTTGACAAGTGGTATCCCATGAACATCCCTCAACCTCAATCCTATCTCGCTCGGGCTAAGACCTTCCTTTGCGGAGTCGACAACGAGGGCGGAGATCTGATCTCTATTCTGGCTAAGCCAGGTTGCTGGTCCCTTTGAGGTGGGACGAGTTGAATGAGATTTACCATGAGTATGAACATGAATTCGTGCCATTTTGACGATGTATGAATTGCTGCTTATATATATATCGTTATACGTCGAGGCTTCATGCACACGATGGTGACGTCGTAGCTAAATAGTATGGAAGACACAATGGGATGGCAACAAAGTAGTTGCCTTACGTAGATGAATATTCTGTTCAGACATATGCATGAATGTTCCCAAGAGAAAATATTCTAGTTTAGCCTTCTAAATGTCATCTGTGTTATCTTAACGGAAATATGCAAATGATTCATGATTCGGCAAAGCTTGACATAAAAAGTTATATATTAGAATTCGAAGAGCTTATGTAATATGAATATGCCGATAATAGCGGCTCTGTCTGCGTTGGTAGTAATGGCTTCTACCATGGGCATAGCTTATGCCCAATATGGAGCTACTGGGGGTAGCGTAGGGAGTGCCTCACCGGAACAGCTACAACAATGCGAAGCACTTGGAATACCACGTGAGAATTGCAATGACGTTACAATTTTAGCTAAAAATAGGCTAACCGCTGCACAGGAAAACCCATCTACTGGTTCTGGAACACCAATGCTGTCAACTGCAGGAGATCAAACGATTGTGTTTATTGGAATCCTAGCTGCTATCTTTGGTGGAGTAGCTGCAGCATTCTTCTTCAAAGGCAGGGGCGCAAGACCAGTAAAGACTTAATCTCCCTTCTTTTTGTTTTATTCGCAGCTCGGTTCTTAATGCGAATTAGGCTGTCTTCATTTTTTTGTAATCTACAATAGATATCGGCTCACCGCTATTTCAAAGTATTAAACAAATTTTTACATCTGCGGTCAACTAGCGACGAACCGACAAATATATATATTCGGATTTTTTTGCATAGAGTTAATGTGGTATCAACAACTATTTGCGCAGATAGGTCCGGCGTACGACCCGCTGTTCTATGACGTCATGGTATACATATTCGGGACCATGCTGTTCGCAGTGTTCCTCTTAGGTGTCATCGCCTTCTGGCTAAGAAGAAAGGGACTTGGCGGTGGCGCAGCGAAAGAAAAGTGGGCACAAGAGCTGGAAAGGTACTTTGAGCGCGAACAGATCGGCTTGATTCCAGACGAGAAGCATCACTGGTAGAAGTTCGCTGGGGAAGCGTCCCCATTATATTATTTTATTTATTATAGCATGATTAATTATCCGCCACGTCTCCTTATCTGCAGTTGAACATAGTTATTGTCTTTCCGTCAATATTTACCGACGAGCAGACACTTGCTCAGGTCATAAGAAGACTTCATAAAGGAATCAAAGATGTCAATATTGAAGACGATTTCATATTATGTGAGACGGATAATGTCGTTGAGCTCGCGTCCGAGCTTTCAAAGATGTTCGGTGTTGAGAGAGTGGCAATTGCAACGAAAGTGTCGAGTAAGTTTTCTGAACTTTCAGAAGCCATAGTTGAAGCTGGCAGCAGGATTATCATTCCAGGGGACAGGTTCTATGTCAAAGTCATCATACCGCCCCTTGCCAATTTTTCCTATGGAGGTAGAGATATAGAGTTTGCATGCACTGGCACCCTTGCAGCAAAATTAGGATCAATGAATGTCTCGCCTGCAAAAACCGAGGCAGAAGCCAGCCGACTTATTTTGACGGTGCTAGGCAAGAAGTCTGCATATATCTGCATCAAAATACTAAGAGCTCCTGGGGGACTTATCGCTGGTTCTCAAGGCATAGCCTTGGGTAGCATCCATAGTTCTCTATCATTTATCTCATGTATTATGGCCGCTAGAGCAGGCTTTGATTGCCCAAGTATTCTATTGCCTTATGCTGACGATAGCGATCTTGAAAATAACGCCAAACTTGCGCACCTCTTTGCCACAAAAACAGGCAGAAAAAATCAAACAATCTATGCAGCAGCAGTCAAAGTACCTGAAAAAGGCTTCCTATCAGCATTGTTAAAGGAGAAGATCGTCGCAAAGATTCTGATTCAGTGCCAGGCCAGAATCATCACTTTTCCACTAACCACTGCAGTTCATCCAATTTGGTTCATAGAATCTGTCATTCAAGACGCTGTGTTTGCAGGCAAGTTCCCAATTGCGCCAATGATATCCCTATCAAGCGAACTCGGCAATTATGCGAAAGAGGTAGGATTAGATCTTCTAAACTTTTCACCTCCAAAGGTTCCAAAGGACAAACTACAAAAGTACAGCAAGGCTGTTGAATCTGAGGCACGGACAGCAATTAGACATATCAAGAAAGTAGAGCTAAAGGTAGGACCTAACTATCTGCACGACATTATCGATTCCATTTAGCGTTTTAGCTAACTTTTGAAGTTCATCAGCTTTTTTCTTGTAGTGCGAATTGCCAAGTACTTTTTCTATGGCTTCGCCTAGCTGTTCTGGTCTCAACTGCTTTGGATGCAGCATGATCCCTGCTTCTAGCTCGGAAATCTTAGTGGAATTCCCCAACTGCTCGCCATGGTTGTCGATAGGCACAGTTACGGTGGGAATTCCAAATTGGATCGCCTGGGAGAGTGCAACGTGACCGCCTCTAAGCACTAAAAGGTCACTCGCGGCAAATATTTCATCTCTCACAGGACACCATTCATAATACCAGCTCATTTTTCCGATCTTTATTGGGTCACTTTTGCCACTAGGGTTTCCTGCTGAGATGACAAATTGGATCTTTGGATCTAGTGTTTTTGCAGTTTCAATTGCAATCTTGAGGAGAGCTGGACGTGTCTGGAAAGGGCCGCTTACGTGCACAAAAACCAGTGGTCGAGTCTTGTCAAAGCCAAGATTATTCACGACCTTCGTCACTTGTTCTTTGTTCACTGCCGGTCTTGGTGAAGCAAAACCGATGTATTCTATCTTTCTTGACGCTGAGCCTAGACCCCAAGTATTGTGTGCAGAAAGTGTGTAAGGTGGCGGAAGATCCGGCACTAGCACTCTGTCCGCCATTGTCCACAGTGATCCCAAGAACTCGCCTGTAAGGTTTTCAAAAATGCGTGATGCTGCAATGGTACGCAGTCTAGGTGACAACAAAAGCTTAATCTGATTTAGAATCACTATCGAAGGAACCTTGAGCAATCTGGCTGCCATAAGTGGTGACAGCCTGCTGTCCGAAACCACGATATCTGCTTTGAACTTGAGCATGTTGCGAGTTTCTTGGTTAACCTGTCTTGAAAAATTGGCAAACCACAGAGGTATATTTGCTATGCTATCTTTGACGGAGAAACCACCTTCCATGCTCCACGCAAACTCGACGGGTGAAACGGTCGCACACTTATATCCTCTTAGCGAAACGTAACTTACCGCCTCACCGTATGATGAGAATTGTATGTTTATGCGATTTTGTCGGAGTCGTTCAGCCACCATGACCAGTCGACTTGCATGCCCAAGGCCGACACCATATGGTGCGAGATATGCTACTGGTGCCAACGAACAAGATGTCATATTTGATTATATATTATTGTGATAGTCTACTCTTATGATCTGACGCTTTGGTTCAACTTCTTTGAACACCGTTGCTTGAAATTTGTATAGCTTTGAATTTGGGTCTACCCACACATCTGGTGGCGCCCCTGCTTTGTAGCACATATTTGCGAGATATTCCTCGACATCCCAGTTTAGTTCAACGGGTACCTGAGGTAAGAGCAACCCTGAACCAAAGCGCCATTGCAATATTAGTCCATCTCTTCCTATCTCAACCTCCTTCCGATAGTCTGCGGGGTTATTGACCCTAATTTCTTGCGGAGGAGTAAGTACACTGACCTCAAAAACGATATTGTTAAGATCCTGTACGTCTAGGGGAGGAAAGCGAGGGTCTTCTGTTGCTGCTGCTATTGCTGCATCTATTACGCCTTGATAGACTTCCTTCTCGGGAAGCGGAAACCCGATGCAACCCCGCAAATGTTCCCTTCTGCTTGGAGTTACATAATTCAGTGTTACGAAGACTCCTGCCTTTTCTGAGGTCTCCTTTCCTGGTTTAATTATTACTGATTCTTCCAGGTATTTCTCGACAGCGGATCTGGCCAAACAGACTAGGTCAGTCCCTTCTATAAGCGATATCAATCCTAATTTATTGACTCGAGGGGGACTAAAAAATCAACCCCTTTAATGAGAATGTCATCTACATGTGATTCGACTACGAAGATAATGCTGAAAATATTGCAAATTACATCTCCTGTAATAATAATAGTAAAGTCTCACGCTATGAATAGTCTTGCTGGGATTGAATAATCAATCTCTCAATAAGACATATTAAGTCTAGATCCTTAATCTAATTAGCACCCGTATGATGAACTGTCCTAACTGTGGCGCAATCATGGTATGGCTTAATGGATCAGTATTACATGATCCACCTGTCAAACAATATGAGTGTAGGAGATGCCAGTTGTTCGTTGTGAAGTATCAAGACGGTAACTACGAGGTGGTCCCCATTGGCTCAGCAAATCAGCAGGAACAGTGATAATGAAAATAAAAAAAGTTGTTGAAACTTGCATTTATTCTTCAGATCTTCAGAGCATGAAAAATTTTTACGCAGGAATTCTTGGTTTGTCTGTTATTCAAGAGGAACAAGATAAACTGATTTTCTTAAGGGCCGGAAAGAGTATGCTCCTAATATTTGATCCTATGAGAACTAGAACCAACAACGGAAGTCTACCTGTACATGGCGCTCTGACTCCACCTTCAAGTTTACACTTTGCCATGGAGATAGAAGAACAAGAGTACCATGCAAGCAAGCAGCTTTTGGCAAGCAACAGGATCGTAATAGAAAAAGAAGTTAACTGGGGTAGCCAAGCAAAGTCAATTTACTTTCGTGATCCTGCGGGCAATCTTGTCGAATTAATAACACCAGGTGGGTGGCCAGTAGAAAGCTAATATAATATTCTCTTCAATCCATTTCTCATTGATGCATAATAAAAGATCTGCTTCTTTAAGAGAGCAGCTTGAGGACAAGAATAGAATAATTGTGCTTCCAGGAGTTTTTGACGCACTGAGCGCCAAAATAGCAGAGCATGTGGGCTTTGAGGCAATGTTTCAGACCGGATATGGGTCTTCGGCGGCTCTGCTTGGAATGCCTGACTTTGGATTGCTAAATTCAGGCGAAACTGTTGATAATGCTATGAGGATAATTCGGGCTGTTAGAGCCCCCGTGCTCGTTGATGCAGATACAGGGTATGGCAATCCCCTTAACGTTTGGCGGCTTGTCAGAGACCTTGAAAGCTTGGGTGCAGCAGGCATCTTTCTCGAAGATCAAGTATGGCCAAAGAGATGTGGTCATATGGTTGGAAAAGACGTAATACCTAAGGACGAATACTTACCAAAGCTCAGAGCAGCGCTTGAAGCAAGACGCAGTCAGAACTTTATCATAGTCGCACGGACTGATGCCCGCGCACCAATAGGACTGGAGGAAGCAATTGAACGCGGAAAAGCATACAGGAAGGCAGGTGCTGATGTTATATTCGTAGAAGCACCCCGCTCAGTTGAAGAGTTAAAAAAAGTTGCTAACGAAATAGATGCGCCTCTTGTTGCAAATATGATAGAAGATGGGGTCACTCCAAGCCTTTCTGCAGGTGAGCTTCTAAAAATCGGCTACCGGATAGCCGTTTATCCTCTATCTGCTATTTACAGTGCTACATTTGCTATGAGACAGGTCCTCACAGAATTAAAAAATACCGGCACAACTAAAGAAGCTCGCAATATTATGGTAACATTCACGGAGTTTAACCGATTTATGGATCTCGATCACTATAGAGATATCGAAAAACGATATGCCTGATGCATTTCATGTGTTAAAAGAAGTTGCAGGCACTAAAAGAGGGTTGCATGATACGTCATTGCGAAATGGTAACTGGTTAGCAAGTCGTGTAATGACAAATAGGAGAACTTTTGTCTTCCATATTATTTTCTTTGTGCCAGGTATCTATCATGAAATTTGTCTACATGGCGCCTCCTACCAGATCAAATAGACGTTGTCCCCCAGATGTTCATGACTGGAAGCAAAGGCCATGAGACTACTGGAGGAAATATAAATACTGTCCTTTTCAGAGCTATACAATGAAACTGCCTAGTTATCGCGTACAGGTGCCCTTGAAAATCGATAAGTTTTTTTCCCATGGTAGTTGAGATCACATCGTATACTATTGGATCAGGATAGGCTCCAAGCTCGGGTATGCCTGTTCAACGTTATACAGATTACAAATAGTGTTGGTAGCTCGGATTTGCTTTTCCTTTGTGAGAAATAAAATCTGAAACAGAAAACTCTATCCATAATCAAAACTATGTCCGCAGTTAACTTTCTCAAGTTAGTACGAAAGAACAGCTTTTTCCATATTTGTCTGCCAGGGAAGAAAAGCGCCGATGATAACACATCAAAAAGATAGATTATTTGATTAAAAAGCTTTCTGCAGAATATCGAACCACGCTTTGGCCCTCTGAAACTGAGAAAGAAGAAATTACATCATAGGTGGGTAGAACAATTCCGAAAGCAAAGATACCCGATAAGGTTGCAAGCGATGAAAACTTAGATAATGCAAACCTATGCCAGCCTTCTATAAAACGGCCTTGCTATAAGGCATTTACAAGACGGGTCATTTTTTCGAGGCTGATCTCAAAGCCGAAACGCTTCTCCTCTCTCTTCATGTTTCGATACATGCTTATCATTAGATTAAAGTGTCGAACAGTCCTTAACTTGCCATCCATTTTGAGTCTTACAATTTTGTAAACGTCGTCATAGTACGCAAATGTGTTAAGCACATTCCTCCGATACTTATTGAAATCAAATTTTTTACTACTTTTATCAAGCACATCTAAAAATACATCACAGCAGATAAGCGTTGGAATTATTCCTTCACCTAGCATCGGGAAGACACACCCTATTGACTCGCCTACTCCTATTACGTTGCCATCAAAGAAAGGCTGCATACGCTTTGATGGCGAAAGCCTAATCGGTCTACCTATTTTCTTGATGACCTTGGCTTCAGGATGTTGCTTGAAAAATGCATCGATCCCATAATACTTTTTCTCAATGTCCCCTGCGCCCATGTAGGCCCGACCTTCGTCTAATGGAAAATACCAGAAATATCCCTTCGCGCCTTTATAACCAATGACATAGAAGTCATCTGCTTCCTTTACATTATCCAGGAGATACTCGTAAGCCGGTATCAAGAAATCTTCGCTTGACTTGGGTAAAAGCGAGCGATGCAGGCCTGTGCAATCAATTACATAATCGTATTTGTCAAATGCAAATGTTTCTCGAGTCAACTTTGTGCCGTATGTCACTTTAACATTTTTTAGCAGATCTGCCTCCCAAGCATCTTTATTGTATGTGACGAGCCCTTTAAGATCAAGAACTTCGCCTTTGTTTTCAGGCAGCTGAATCTTGAGCTTTTTTCCAACATGAAAAATGTAACTGGCAAAATCAAGTCCCGCTTGGTTAGAAAACCTCTCAAGCATGTGCCTCGATGCACCCCAAGCGCAGACTGGCCAGTGATGCTCCTTTTTAGCCGCTTCGAATATCTCAACGCTATGGCCTCGTTTTTGGAGCATATTGCCAAGATAACTCCCAGCGACTCCGGCACCTGCTATTGCAAAATTCATTAAACTGAATTGTTTCTCGTTTCTTTATAATTCTTCAGCATCTACGTTTACATATATCTGTCTGCTATCCGATAGCGAACATACTTGTCATCAGGGGAATACTTGGGCGGATGCGGATCTATGGTCGTAAAATCGCATTTTGGACATTGATGCTTGAGCGTGTATGTTTTACATGAGGCGCACTTTCTTATGAGATGTTTCATATTGCATTCTACGCCTGTTGAGGAGTTTGAGACTTTTTTGAGTCCAGACGCACAAAATTAAACGTACCATGCTGCTTTTCAATATTAGTTCGAGTTCTTTCAACAGTTTTATACAAGGCCTTTTCGGCAATTTTGAAGTTTTCAGCTTTGACCACGATCCTGTAGCTAGGGTCTCCCATGTATGTTAGTATGCTACTTGCGCCTCCCTTATTGGCCTCCGCGTTTGCAAGCGTATTTTGGATTATTTCAATTCCATCTGCCTTTTTTGATTTTATCTCCATTACCCCGCTTATTTCGACAAGACAAACCGGGATCCTCTTGCTTGGTTCTTCTATTACACCCTTTATTTCCTGTGACAGGTCGATACTCTGGATGGTATCTACTCCCTTCCGAGATACGGCGTCTAAAGAATTGTTTAAATAATCATATTTTTCGAGCAACTTGCCCTCTATTTCTAGAACCTCTTGATCTGTCTGTTTGAGTTTCGATTTAATAAAATCTAGCAATGTCCCTGCCTTGTCGCTCCTTTTTACCTCTGTGAGTTTGGTCTTGCATTCTTCTCCTGAAACCTGCCTAAGAGCGGTATCAACATCTCCCCTTCTCTTGTTTGCCCTAATCACCTTTAAAACGGCCTTCTTCTTTGACCGGACATAGCGCACAATGTTTCTTATCCAACCGCTGGCAATCTTGGAGATATAAAGAAAGCTAGTCATTTTGCTGTATTCATCTAATGTCCCATATACTCCATGTCCAGTCATCTGTCGAATCGTGGCATTTATAATCTCTCCTTCTTTCGGAAGCCCCTGTATCTCGTCGGTCGTCGTCATGTTATAATTAAGATACACACGGAGCATAGGCTATACTTTAAGATTTTGTTTTGCCCATTCGTAGTCAATGCGTGTTATCTGTTTTTTTATGATGACTCCTCATTGTCTGCGCTGTATTTGGTTATTGGGATCTATTTGGCAAGGTAACTGGAATTTCATTTCTACAAGAAAAAATAATCTGTTGAATCACGCGAGGTGAGTTTAATAGGGTTTCTTTATGCCCCATCGGGTATCTGATCGACCTACCTATTGACATCCTGATGATTTGTTATTTTGCAATTTTTGCCTGCCTAGAACATAAGGATAACAATATAAGTGCTAAAAGTCAATTCCTTTCTTTGCCTTCACACCCCTTTGAAATGGGTGTTTGATCTCTCTCATTTCTGTTACTAAATCTGCTTTAGCCATGATTGCCTCTGGGACATAATTGCCAGTTAAGACGAGGCTAGTTTTTTCAGGTCTTGCTGCTATGACATCTAAAATGTCCTGTTGTGATATCAAGTTGAGTTTAGCAGCATAATTTATTTCGTCCAATATCATGACATCGTAATTGCCGGACACAATTTTCTGTTTTGCTAGTTCAATTGCATCCTTTGCTGCTTTTTGGTGATCTTCTATTGGATGATCGTCATCGATGATACCCACGAATCCTCTACCAGCGGCTATCAATTCAAACTCAGGCTCAAGTCTCCTTGAGCTTGTGAGCTCACCGTAATACCACTCGCCTTTGATGAATTGAATCATGCCGACCTTGTACCCATGTCCTACTGCGCGCAATACAATCCCTAGCGCAGCAGTCGTCTTCCCCTTACCTTTTCCAGTATAGACAATAACGAGCCCTCTTTCTTGCATGCCTGCAATTTATGGAATGACGTGAAGATAAAAATCAATCTTGCATTATCTCACGATATGCTTGTTGCTATTTGACTGAAAAACTTGAATGAAGGTTTGTTTATTTTTATTATATTTACTGCCGAGATGTTGCCTGTGTCATGGTGGTTAGGGGCCGATATATGCAACCACAATAAAAGTGCATAAGAAGAGAATTCTTGATATCTCGACACTTAAATTAGAATTAAAATGAACTTAATTGGTCCTAATGCAAGTATCCCGTGTTGTCATCGCAGGAGTTACAAGCGGAGTTGGCAAGACTTCTGTTGCTCTAGGAATTATGCGTGGCCTCAGCAAAAGAGGTCTGCGGGTCCAACCCTTTAAGGTCGGTCCTGACTTTATCGATCCGTCCTATCATAGTCTGATATCAAATCGGAAATCTCGTAACCTTGACGTATGGATGATGGGAAGGAAAGGCGTGCTCGAGTGTTTTGCGTCTGCATGTCAAGACGCAGACGTTGCGGTAATTGAAGGAGTAATGGGACTCTACGACGGAGTGTCCGGTAAGAACGACTTTGCTAGCACAGCGCACGTGGCCAAAATTCTAGATGCACCAATAGTGCTAGTGGTAGATGCGAGCAAAGGTGCAAGGTCCATTGCTGCAATCATACTTGGATTTTTGCATTTTGATAGAAAACTGCAAATAAGAGCTATCATCCTAAACAAAGTTGCCGGCGAGAAACACGCCAAGTATATTATTGATGCTCTGGCGGACAAAGTCAAGGTCCCAGTGATAGGAGTACTCTATCGAAATTCCAAGGTCCAAATGCAAGAGCGACACCTTGGGCTGGTGCCTGCATTAGAATTGAAAGCGGCTAAAAATGATATGATATCTCATACGGCTAGATATATTTCTGAATCGCTTGACCTAGATAAAATATTAAAGCTATGCAGTTCGACCCTGCTAATGGACGCTCGTTATAGTCCCGAGCGGCCCGCTAAAGCAAGGATTGCTATTGCATTGGATGAATCCTTCAATTTCTATTATGCGGACAACCTTGCTGCCATAAAAAAGAGTGGAGCGAACCTTGTGTTTTTTAGCCCAGTCAAAGATGAGAAGCTTCCAGATGACGTGCATGGGCTGATCCTTGGAGGAGGCTTTCCAGAGGTGCTTGCAGATAAGCTTGAGGGAAACAGGTCTATGATAAGGTCAATCCGGAGAGCGGTGGATGAAGGCATGCCGATCTATGGTGAGTGCGGGGGTTTGATGTATCTAACCCGGTCAATAAGCGGTTACGGAGGGGAAAGAAAGGTGCGGAAGATGGTTGGAATCGTAGATGCAGACACTATAATGACAGGGATGCTTACCTTAAATTATACAGACGCCGATTGCACAGGCCCGATATTTGGCAACATACATCTGCGAGGTCATGAATTCCATTACTCCTCAATAGAAAATATAGCAAGCGATTCCCGCTTCGCCTACTCTATGAAAAAGGGAAATGGAATCACAGGAAAATACGACGCATTCATCATCAATGATAATAGTCTGGCTGCATACATGCACTTGCACTTCGCCGACAGAAAACTATCGGATCGTCTTGTGCTCTCTTCTGTCAAATTCTCACACAGATGACTTTTTGCTCATGTGTAGTAGCATAAGGGCATTTATTATAGATGAGACTACGGGGCTCCCCCCTTTCCTCCCGATGTTAGTAATAAAGGGCACCTCCCCTATTCTCGCAAGTTCTTCTTTTGACTCTGCTGCAGACACAAAGCCTACTGGTATCCCAACTACTAGAGCAGGTTTTGTGACTCCTTCTTTGATCATGCTGATCACTTCATATAGGGCAGTAGGAGCGTTCCCTATTGCAACAATTCCGCCGTCCATTTCTTTAGCAGCATGCCGCATGGCAGTCTCTGATCTTGTCTTGCCTAGTTTTTGCGCCTGCTCTGCAACTATGGGGTCTGAAATATAACATACTGCCCTAAGACCTAGATCAGTCATTGATTTCTTGCTTATTGCAGCAAGCACCATATCAACATCTGTGACAATTGTACATTTCCTTTGGAGTGCATTGAAAGCAGATTCAATAGCCCTTTTATGGAAGAGTATCTTCTCACTCTTAGCAAAGTCGAAATCTGCTGTGGCATGTATCACCCGCCTTACTATCACCCATTGATATTCGTCGTATGAGTGAAAACCTATCTCTAATTCTATGATCTCAAAGCTTTTTTTCTCTATGTCAAAAGCCCTCTGCGACATGGCCCTGCCTGCAGCAGATCCGCTGTATTGATTGTGGTGAGACGGTTCAAATTTATCGGCTCTAGATTCCAAATCTGCTCTCCACATCTCTCGCCCTCGCTATAATGATATCGACTAGCTTTTTATCAACGCCGAGGTGGCGAGCCACGAAGGCATTTTCAAAGCTGTATTTGTGAAGAGCAGCGTTCAGATCCTCCATCACATCCCGCTTGATGTGCGCCCCTCTATGCAAAAAGTACGGCACGATCAATAGCGTGTGTGGTTTGCCTGCAATCGCTCGCCTTACGCCTTCGTGAATATTCGGATGATCAAGCTCAAGAAAGCAATAATGTACATTGCGGTAGTATGGCGCGATGGTTTTTGCTGAGGAAAGAAAGGCATCATGAGCATTTTTGTCGCTGCTGCCATGACCTATCAAAACCACATCACAATCCTTGTTAGGTTGGCTAATGCAATTTTGGTCCCTGACCTCGTGAATTCTGTCAAGTATTAGTTGTGCCATCATAGGATGATAAGAGAGCGGTTT
>JBQGBZ010000145.1:0-8387 GCA_052038215.1 Nitrososphaera sp. | reverse complement strand
CAACTGATTAGCAGAATCTCGTTGGATACCAGAGACAATCCAATTGTCCTTGTTTGCTCTTACATCATCAATTACCGCTGCAAGGTTCTTCTCAAGTTCTAGCGCATCTATCAAATTCTTTTCAGTGTATGGCTCTAAAGTTACTTTCTGGTTGCTGCGCTCTATGATGCCTTGAGCTTTTTCTGTGAACTCAAATAGTCGTTCCTTTAGCTTGATGCAGAGATCAAGCCAAGTTTCAATCTCGTCAGTGTTGCTATCTGGCATATGCATCTTCAAGAACGGGAGCATATTCTTCCTGACAGTGAAACTCCTGAAGTCACCTACTTCATTTTCAAGTTGGTGTGCTTCGTCCAGAATAAGCAGTTTACGCTTCTGTGTTGCACCAGCATAGAAAATGTCTGATAAAAAGTATCTATAATTATACACGGTATGGGAAGAGAGGTTACCTATCCATTTTTGATGGTAATAATGGCATGGTCGCCAATCTAAATCGACCAACTTTGGTTTTAAGCGAGTCTTATCCTCATATCTACGCTCTGCAAAAGGATCGATCCTAACCAGCTCGCGAAGAGTACCTTGACCCTCGACTTTGTAATCACTGAGTCGAGTCTTGTACGAACAATCGTAAGAATCATCCTTGATGCAGGGCCCATAGTTGCAGCTCTCATCAAGCCCCATGTCCTCCTTGACTATACAAGCAAAATTGCTTCTCCCTTTCACTTCGACCACGAAAGGAAAGTCTCGCCTATACTGAGTCTGCAGGTCTTTCGTTGCTGTGCAGATATGGGAGCTTCCGAGGTAACGCGCAAGTGTTATTGCGACCGGTGTCTTGCCAAAACCGGTGGGAGCTTCAAGGAATATATGTCTGTAGCCAGATTTAACTGCAGATTCAAGTAAATCAAGGACTTTCTTTTGCTTTTCTCTGACTGCAGGAAAAGGAAAATGCGCTAAGAGTGAACTTGACATTTTGAAATTACCTACAAACTGTGATGTGTATTTATCATCCCACGCTATTTAAGGTTGGGGGTTTCTCTGCAGAGTTGTTATCGTACAGCCAGCAGCGCACGTATCCTGTATCTGTGTTAAACTCCGGAGGATCGCGCTTGCATACTTCCATCGCATATTTGCAACGGTCACGGAACCGACATCCGACGGGTGGATGATGCAACGATGGCGGGGTTCCCTTGACAAAGTGTATTTCTTTGTCCTTTGATCTCAATCGTGGGATAGCTTCAATTATCGCCTGAGTATAGGGATGTCGCGGGTTTTTGTAGATATCCAGGGTAGAGGAGAATTCGACTAGTTGTCCAGCATACATAATGCCTATTTTATCCGTTATTCGTGAGACAAGTGAAAGGTCGTGAGTTATTAGCAGTACTGTTATACCTTTTTCTTTTTGTAATTTCTTGAGCAAGTTTATTATTTGAGACTGCACCAACATGTCGAGTGCAGTTGTTGGTTCATCCGCTATCAAAACATCAGGATCCAGTAATAGAGCCATAGCGATCACAACACGTTGCTTCTGGCCACCAGAGAGTTCATGAGGATAGCGCCTTGCAATTGAAAGATCAAGACCTACATGTTGGAGTGATTCTGCAACTTTATCCTCAATCTTGCCTTTAAAATCATGTTCTGTGAGAATTTCGCGCAATTGGCTTTCGATAGTGTATACAGGATCGAGCACATTCATGGCACCTTGAAAAACCATCGCTATTCTCTTCCATCGTACCTTTCTGTCAAATTCCGAGGGTGACATTTTCATAATGTTATCATTGCCAAGGAACACACTCCCTTCAACTATTCTGCCCGGTAATTGTATTGATTTCATAAGCGCTGCCCCAAGTGTGCTTTTGCCACATGCTGACTCACCAACAATTCCAAGCGACTCGCCTTCAGAGATCTGGAAGTTGATGCCGTCTACTGCCTTGATTATCCCGTACTCTGTGAAATAATATGCTTTGAGGCCGGAAACTTTTACTTTAGGCAATTACAACAATACACCTCAATCGTGCGTTATATGAGGATTCTGGCACAGCACCTGTGTGCCTACGTAATTGTGTTTATATTACCAACATTTCAACTTAGAATTAGTTGGGTGCTCTGCTTGAGGCAAAAGGTCTGCGAAAATACTTTACGATAAAAAAGAGCTTTCGTCAGCTCTTCATGCCAGGACAGCTGAGCCAGGTTGTCAACGCGGTAGACGACGTCAGCTTTACCATTGATAAGGGTAAGGTTTTGGTTCTTGCAGGTGCATCGGGCTCAGGTAAGACTACGGTGGCAAGACTTGTCATGCGTGCGATAGACCCAGATGGTGGTTCCTTAGTCTATGATGGAAATGATATCACTCGCTCCCAAGGAAGCGAACTAAGACATTTCCGAAAGGCGGTCCAAATGGTATATCAAGACCCATACTCATCCCTAAATCCCCGTATGAAAGTCAAAGACATAATATTAGAGCCACTCAATATTCACGATAGGAAAAACTCAAAGTCACATAAATTAGATAGTGTTCTAAATGCACTACGAGAGGTTGGGCTTGAGCCACCAGAAGAAATTGCGGATAGACTCCCATATACACTCTCAGGAGGTCAAAGGCAAAGAGTGGCAACGGCACGGGCCCTGGTACTCCGGCCTTCACTAATCGTTGCTGATGAGCCAGTATCAATGTTGGACGTATCTGTTAGAGGTGAAATATTAGGACTTATGCATAGCCTAAGGAGTAAATTTAATATTTCCTACCTTTATATCACACATGACTTATCTACTGCGCGATATATCGGAGACGATCTAGCTATTATGAAGTCTGGCAAAATAGTCGAGCTAGGTCCAATAGATAAGATTCTTTCTAATCCAGCGCACCCCTATACTAAAGCGCTAATTGATTCGATCCCGAAGTTAGAAAGCTAGAATTTTTTTCATCTATTTAGAAATATATATTAAACTGGGTCAAATTGTGATATCGTTGCGAAAACTAGAGTATCACGTTTCAATTGTTTCTGTGGTCATGCTGCTCTTGTTTACTTCTGCGACATTTCAACTTCCTGCATTCTCACAGATGCAAGAAAAAGGTCCTTATATAGATCAGGCGAGATTTATCCATCGCACCGATGATAACCTTGCACTTGAAGATGTTAAATCAGGATCACTTGACATCTATTTTTATCCAATTCCCACTGAAGCTGCAAATGATGCGAGAAACGATCCTAGGATAAAGATATACGATACAACAGCTGGCTCACTAGGATTCTTTGTAAATCCTGCTCCTTCAGCAGATCCGAACATTCTCAATCCCTTTCAATTCAAAGAGGTCCGTTATGCTTTAAACTACCTAATAGACCGAGATTTCATCGTTAATGAGATTCTCAAAGGCCAGGGTAGCTCCCTTATTGGTCCCTTCGGAATATATTCATCCGAATATCTGAACATTATCGACACAGTCGAGTCATTTGGTTTTAGATATAATCCCTCAATTGCATCAAGCATGATTTCTGGAGCCATGACTGCTGCTGGTGCTACAAATAACAATGGCATATGGGAGTTCAATGGCAATCCTGTTGGCATTAAGATGCTCATAAGACAAGACGATGCAAAAAAACAATCGATGGGAGAGATGATGGCTTCGGAACTTGAAAAAATTGGCTTTAATGTCCAGAGAGAATACGGTGATTTGAACAAGGCAAACATTGTAGTATACGGCTCAGATCCCAAGAATTTGCAATGGCAAATATACACTGAAGAGACTGCTGGCACGAGTGCGTTTGTGAGGTATAATCCAATAATCCCAGCTCAAATGTATGCTCCTTGGTTGAGCAGAATGCCTGGATCTCAGAATCCGAGCTACTGGAACTATCAAAATGCCACCCTTGATGAGATTACCCAAAATATAGCATTCTTCAATTTCACATCCGAAGACGAAAGGAACCAGCTTGTAAATGATGCAATAAATTTAGGCATTCAAGAATCTGTAAGGATCTTTGTTGCACAAAAGACTGACCCCTATGTGTCTTCTATCAATGTACAGGGTTTGGTAAATGACTTTGGAGCAGGTATAACTAGCAAGTATTCTCTATTAAATGCAAGATCCGGTGATGGAAATAGTTCGCTTGACGTAGGAGTTAAGCAAATCCATCAAGGATCTTGGAACACAATAGCAGGTCTTCAGGATCTTTACAGCCGGAGTATTTATTTTCTGGTTTCAGACACTGACACCCTTAGACATCCTTATACTGGCGATGTGCTCCCCTTTCGCAGCCCCTGGACAGATATCACGACACAAGGCCCTCTGGGTAAACTAAATGTGCCAGCTGACACAATAAAATGGAATCAAACAATGCAGCAGTGGATCCCAGCGAGAGAAGGATCTACTGCCATGAGTAAGGTCACTTTTACTCCACTTTATTCAAAGTGGCATCATGGCATCCAAATGGATGTTTCTGACATGATGTATTCTGATTATTTTGCCTATGAGTGGGGCACTGATACCGGCTCAGGAGATCGAACGGTGGATCCGGAATATACACCCATAGCAAACGAAGCGCTCAAGCTTTCAAAGGGGTCGAGGTACGTAGCGCCTGATAGAATTGAATCTTACTTTGACATTTGGCATTACGATGATAAAGAGATTGCTGACGCTGGCGTATTCTTTGCGAATGAGCCATGGGAAATTATCTCTGCGTCTGAAAGAATTGTCATGGACGGTAGACTTGCTTATTCGAGAAGCGATGCTCAAACCAAAGGCATTGGATGGTACGACCCTATCATAAGAGAGCATGCAGAACTTATCAGGGCAGAACTTCAAAAGATGAAGGATGAGCAATTTGTGCCACCTCCGCTAAAAGATATCGTAACTGTCGAAGATGCTATCAGACGTTACGATGCGAGTATAAGCTGGATCGAAAACCATGGGCATGCAATAATTAGCAATGGTCCATTTTACCTTGACAACTTCAATGTGGCAGGTGGAACTATTACTATCAATGCATTCAGAGACTCTTCGTATCCATTTGAAGCTGGCCACTGGTCTCAGTATGAGACGCCCCTACTTGCTGAAATTAACAGTGTTGACGTACCGCGAATAGTAGCTATGGGCCAAGATACTCCGGTCAAGGTAAATGTTGAGCTAGCCGATCAGCCAAGCAGCAATGTGACTGTGAACTATTATGTTTCAAACAAGGATGGAATAGCGGTAATAAGGGGAGAAGCCCGGCCTGAAGCCCCTGGCCAATTCAGTATTGATCTAACATCAGACATGACTGGGAAGTTATCTCCAGGACCAAATCAGATCAGGATCTTCGCAACAAGTAACGAGGCTCTTCGACCTGACATTTACTCAGGCACTATTCTTGCTGCTCCAGGCGCACTCGGCTCCAGCCAGAGTACGAATGATAACAATCAGACGAGCAGCGATCAACCCTCATTGAATTCTGCACAGTAGACGATGGCCGCATGAGAGCGCTCTTTATTTGTGTTTTATTGTTGCTTTCCACTCCGTTGGCCACTAGCGATTGTGACTATGGTTCCGGATAGTAACATGCAAATTCGTCGCAACAAGCAAGAACTTAGTTTCTGTAGTATGATGGATTATTTTTCGACAAGGACAAGTCTTTATCATCGCCATAACAGCATTTATAATAGACCTATATATACCTCAGCAGCGGCATCTGGTAGAAAAATATAACTGGCGAGAAGGTGATTGACTGTAGTTGGGAGACTTTGGCCGCTTTGTTGTAAAACGCTCATTGAACATTGTCATAGTGCTGCTTTCTACCTTGATACTAACTTTGGCACTGCTTGGATCTACTATGGATAAGATATTACTTGATGCAACAAGGTCCGCTGTTGTAGAGGAAACAAATCGTAGTAATATTAAGTTCCAAAATATTGAGGAGCGTCAGAACTACATAAACCAAAGGATTGATCTTCAAATCAAGGCAGTTGGGCTTGACCAACCGTGGTATTCTCCAAATCGGTTTACAAACACTGTATTGAAAGTGATGGTGCTAGATCTTGGAGAGTCTAATTATCTTACAAGCGAAAGCGGCTCAGCAAACGTGCGTGACATAATCTTGGAAAAGATACCAAAGACAATATTGCTTTTCACTACTTCAACTCTGATTATTACAATAATCGGCCTTTACCTTGGCGCTTTTATGGCTAATCGCGCGCACTCCGTATGGGACAAAACCAACTCTGCTTTTGCAGTATTTAGCAGTAGTTTTCCGACTTGGTGGATCGGAATGCTCATGATCTTCGTTTTTGCATTTACCTACCATATTTTTCCTGCAAGGGCCACACCTCTTACTGCGCCATCCGATCCAGGGTATATACTGGATTTGCTTTATCATATGCTTTTGCCTCTTATCACAATAGTGATAGTTGGCTTTGGCGCATGGGCATATATTGTACGTTATTTTGTAATTGGAATCTTGGGAGAAGACTATATCATGGCCAAGAGGGCCGCTGGAATACCACAAAAGAAGATCCTCTATTCTCATGCCCTAAAGAATGCTGCACCACCGATCATTACTGTCGTGGCATTGAGCCTTGCTAGCTCATTTGGCGGTGCCATTATTGTAGAAGCAACCTTTGGCTGGCCCGGGATAGGGAGCCTGTATTACCAAGCAATAGGGTTCTTGGACATACCAGTCATAGTTGGATTGACGTATATATCCACACTCATTTTCGTCTTCACAGTATTTGTCACTGACGTAGTCTATGCGTATTTTGATCCAAGGGTGAAGATCAGCTGACAGGTCCCCTAACAGCTCATTCTACGTCAGATATTTTCAAGGGATTTAAGCGGTCCAAGAGCGGCCTCGCAGGTGTTGCGATATTACTTGGGCTTATCATGATAACGATTTATGCAGTCGCAGCTATTCCGCTTGAATCCTTTGCACAATGGAATAACCCAAACTTTTGGATCAACCATCCCCAGTCAGCCATGCCTGTATGGGTAAACATTCTAGGACTAAATATGCCAGAGCATTTGATTATGACTTCTAAGGATGCTGATAAGTCCAGTTTTTTGGAAGATGGAGTACGCCTCGAGACCCATTCTTACACTCTCAATTACGACTACGATTCTTATCCAACAGATTTTATGGTTATGTATACTGCCAGGTACGGGAGTATTCAGCCAGCAGTTCAGATCGATGTGATTAGACCAGATGGTAATGAATTCTCGATTTATTTTGCATCTCTTCCTCCGTCTCAGAATGAGAGCAATGAATTCTCCGCCAGAATATTCTCTACGGATACGCTTATCGCAGACAGCCTTGCTGAATACAGCGATCTTTTTGGATATACCATAGATCCCACTAGTCCAGAAGTTATGATTTTTTCGGACACAGAAGAAGAAAGTAAAGTGCTAAAAGGGACATATGTCATCCGCAACACGTTCTATCTGTTTGATCCAAGCGATACCGTTGTCGATTCAGGAGTAATCTTAGGTGGCAAAGTATATGGTATTATCGGTACAGACGACTTGCGCAGGGATCTGGCGGTTGGCCTCTTATGGGGTGCACCAGTTGCGCTCTTTATCGGCCTTACTGTATCAGTAGCAGCAGTGTTCATTGGCCTGATATATGGTGTTGTGGCTGGTTACAAGGGTAATCGTACCGATGAGGGTTTAATGCGCATTAACGATGTATTTTATTCTCTCCCCACTCTTCCCCTTCTCGTGATCTTGTCAGTAACAGTAGGACGTAGCATATTTTTGATAACGGGTTTTCTGGTAATATTTGGCTGGGTAGGCATGGCAAAGATTAGCAGAAGTATTGCACTCCAGATAAAAAGCCTTCAGTATATAGAAGCAGCAAGACTTATGGGCCAATCTGATACAAAGATAATTTTCAAACACATAATTCCGCAGCTACTACCACTGACTTTTGCCAGCATTGCGATAGCCGTTCCAGCCGCAATTCTAGGGGAAGCCGCTCTTTCTTTTTTAGGTCTCGGGGATCCCTCCATCCCAACCTGGGGCCAGATCTTGCATGATGCTTACGCTGCTGGGGCTATATCGAGGGGCCTTTGGTGGTGGATAGTGCCACCTGGTATGATGATAGCAATAACCGGCCTTGCGTTCGTGCTTATTGGAAACGCGCTTGATAATATAGTGAACGTTAGAGCTCGGAGGATGTGACATCATTGAATGGATGCCTCAGGATCTCATAATCTTCATCATCAGTTGCGTGATGCGTATATTTCCATGTACATGTATTCAACGCACACATACATAATACATGCATCCATGCATACATGCATACATTTTTTTTGTCAGCCGGCTCTTCCGGTACTCCTCATCAGCATCCATGCATCAGTTATATTCTCCAACGTATGAACTTAGCTTCTCATTAGCCTTTAATCCTCACTATCTTGATTCTGTCAAG
>JBQGBZ010000144.1:0-3554 GCA_052038215.1 Nitrososphaera sp. | reverse complement strand
CTACATCTGCTCAAACAGAATAACAACAAAATTTGACTGACAATAACAATGATACCTCTTCTGAAGCTAATGCTACTACTTCGCTCACATATTTACTAGAATTGACTTTTCAGCGACCTCTTTGCGGTGGGACAGTATATAACGATATCCGAAAGCATGACAAGCTAAACCTGTTCAGATTACATTTAAAGGAAATACAATGATAAAACCATGATTATCTTACAGTACTACTTCAGCTACGGTAGTGTTGGTTGTCATCTTAATTTCAGGCTTCACATATGCTAACCTCTCAAAAATGAGCTCAAATAATTCCTTTGTAAATAGTGACCAGTTCTCTCCAAGCTCGTGCTGTATTACAAAAACATGTCTTCCAGAGTGTTTCACTTGCTGGTGGTCTGCTACGATTCCTGAAACTTCCATATACTCTTTAAGAGCAAATAGCACAGTCTCCAAATTGTACCCCTTCTTCATCAAAAGTACAGAATCCTTCATTAGCGTGAAGGCTAACTCGGCTGCATGCCTAATGATCTCCTGTCGATAGTGTGTCATGTCCCTAACTCCGCTGCTCTCTGCTATAGACAGGGGTTTATCTATTAAGGCAGATAGTATCATTTTTGGAACAGGCATCATATTCATCTTGATCTCATATCTTCCCCATTCTGCATATCTTTCCAGAATCTGGTTTGCTAGAGCAGTAAAGCTGATATGTCTGTTATCAGCCTCTGTCTGAAGCTCATCTATTAATTTTGAGCTTATCCTAAGTGATACTGTGCGAGTTTTGCTAGGCGATGACGGAGGAGGAGAAGGAGGATCGTTATCTCGTCTGATATCTGAACGCTCTTCGGGCAATGAAAAATATTTGATAAGGAGCCTTCAAAAGCATTCTAAAAGAATATTTTGAGATAGGGTTGTCTCTCTTCAATATGATATGTAGCAGTAGCAGCAGCAACTCTTGGTTTATTGCAGCAAAAGAGACTCAACATCCGACAGATTGTTGCAAGTTGCATATCTTTATTGCAATGCAATGCTATCTCTTTAATTATCCTAATGGTTCAGCGGCAATATGAAACATAGGAGCAGAACAGAGATAATCTGCACGCTTCTTCAGATTGCTAGAGATGACGACATCAGTCGTGCAAAGTTAAGATTCTTTATAAGCCGTTTCTCGGCTACGCACAATTGCAATATCTTAAGGTGATGACTGATAACGATCTGCTTCGATATGAACCCAAGACTCAGAGATACAAGATTACCGAAAAGGGCTTTAGGTTTCTTGAAATCTATAATGAGGCGCGCAATGTACTGAAGGAACAAAGCTTTCTATTAAGAGAGAATGAGAGCTAGGTTAACATTAACCTCTTTAACCCTTTTAATCTTCTCCTATTTTCATTTTGAAGAATGTACGGATTGGTTCAAAATGGCAAATAATGAACACCAACTAGGAGCCTAGAAACAATATATCTAGGGGAGAGTTTGATGAGCATGAGAAATTGGGCTATGCTCTCTAGCCATTGATTAAATGGAGGTAAAAGCTTGTGGAGTTATATTTTCTCTCTCTATGCTTGTCCGCAAGCGAGGTTTCTCATAAGACAACTCACAGACAATAGTGAGGCTGATGGAAGAGAGAGACATTGATATTTTAGGACTCATTATTATGATCTTCTTCTTTTGACAGTCCATATGAGCAAGAAAGACATATTCATTGAGGTTGTTCCTGTATTCATTCAGGATCAAATTTTCCCTATGTTGGAGAAGCAAAGCTCATGCTGCTGTTAATTCCACTTTTCCACTCCCATATCGTTATAACCTCTTGACCGTTTGGCTGGATGGCGTCCGTTCCAACTAGGATTGTACTGTTCAACGGTGCAAGGCTGCCGTTTGAGCCTGTATGCATCACTCCCAGAGTGATACCCTTGCCTGCCCCTGTAGTAGGGTCTAACTTTACAATTTCATAAAATGTAGCGATTGCAGTCTGGCCATCTTCTGTTCTAATGGTCTCCTTTCCATAAACAGATTGATCCAAAAGTGAGACAATTCCACTACCGTTGGTTGTAATATTGATAGTCTCTAGAGTATTTGGAAGGGTCAACGTGCCATTCCCTGAGTATGTTATGCTCATATGTGTCTGGTTTATTGGAGTTTGGCTTGTTGTCCTTATCCTCTCTTGTTGAATAGGATTTGTAGACAACTCTATTGCTGATGATGAAGAAGGTATAGTAGTATTCATTGATGATGATATAGTAGCTGTGGTGTTGCCAATTGTTGCTGCTACTGGAGTAGTAATCATACTTAATGCAATCGCTATTATTGCTAATGTGAAGATAGTCGCTGATATGGCTATGATGTTATTCTCATTCTTGTCATTGAGAAGGCGATGCATTATCTCACCCTCAAACGTGAATATACAAGCCATAAAAGGATTCACCTGAAAGAGTTTGCATGGCCTAAGTCAAAATGGGCAACAGGAGCATGAGTTAATAGTAGTGTCCTAGGGCCGTTTGGACCACAGATGACATGTGGACGTATAGCATAGGGTAGCCGTAATTAAGATGAAAATGTTATTAATTTTGACAAATACAGGTACATCAAATTAGAGATGTCAAAGTCGTTACCAGAAGGCATGGGCTGGAGAGTAGCCACATCCATCATCACCTTTTTCGCTTCCATAATAGGCATCATTCTCTGGCTATTCTTCTATGCAGAGAATTTCAACATTTATCAGAACATTGCAATAGTTGTTGTGATTTTCCTAGGATTTATCGCCGTAATGGGGGCTACTTGGGCCTCTTGGGGTATGAGGCAGAGTGGAGGGGCATGGCGCGGTAGTAAGAAAGGCGATTTTGAATAAGTGTGATGGCTTTGTTTTTGCCACTACCTGAGTCTACCTAATGCAACTTGATGACTCGCCGATATAAGTTGCAAAAGTATATCTTCTATACAGTGGACAAACGAATGTGACTAGCAGCAACCATTGTAATAATACAATATTATGGCGTATTTGCTTTGAGCAATCAGCCGCCGCTTTTTTTTGACAACAAGCATGTTATCCCGCATGATAGAAAGTTCATTAGGGTTTGGTGTATCTATAGTTGTGTGGGTTCTCCCTCAGAGGTTTGCAAATTGCGTTTGATTAGTGTGGGTCCGCTCTTACGAATCATCACATAGGTCAAGAAGCGAAATGTATGCATTGAGCTGAAAGGAGGAGAAGTTTTTGCTAATAGCAGGTATGCCAAGCGAGATTTTGGAACAGTTGACTTTTGTATTCATAGTGCCTTATAGAAGGGGCCGAGCTCTATTATTGTCTGACAAAAAATCGTAGCTGATCTCGGAGTTTTCCTCATCCAAGGATTTGCTGATTTGCCGCATGAAAGGCGCAGTGGGTCTACCGACTCGCATGGACAGGTGGAATTCGTTCATGCCAAGGCATTAGTTTTTCAAGGAAACCTGCTAGACGAATTAAGGTGTCCTCCTCGCCAAATCTACCCATGACCTGGATCCCTATTGGCAGACCTGATTGGCTACATCCAAGAGGCAATGTAATGGCTGGCTGTCCT
>JBQGBZ010000143.1:0-1136 GCA_052038215.1 Nitrososphaera sp. | reverse complement strand
TTTCTTCTTCTTCACTACTAGTGGTAGTAGTAGTAGAAGAAGAAGGAGAGGGAGGAATAGCATACCAAGTATCATCTGCAATCTTGTTTGCAATCCCGTCAACAGCTTGTAGAATAGCATAGGTGCTGGCTACAAGTATTGCTGTCACTAAGCCAAACCATGCTAGTGCTGAAGCAACACCTGATTCTGACTTCACAAGTAACCGATGAAGCGCTACAAACCCACCAGCATAAATTAACAATATACCTGCAAACTGACCAATGTGGGCAGCTATCCATGGATCACTCTGGGCATACGCTGCAAAAACAGCTGGATTGTCCATTGGGTCTCTAGTACCAGCATGAAACCCAATAGTAGATGCCATGAAAATAACAATACCTGCAAGGAATGCAACTGAGCCCATACGAAGCATAGGTCGCTCAAGCTCAGCTGTGCTTGCAACCATTGTTAGAAGACAACAAAATGCCTTATATTTTACAGTTGTGGAACACAAAAGAAAAAAGCTAGCAAAATGGCAATTGCTGACAGCGATGATTTTAGAATTGCAACATCCATATTGTCAAGGTCTATTGGCAACGCGCTATACTATAGTCACTGCTGTAACATGATTTAATATTGTGAGGAGCAGCTCAAAGGATCTATTTCTGGCTGACGTAGGTGTATCAACATAGAAAATGTTCTTTTTTAATGAATTACCTAGTGATGACCTTCTCCTTTTCCCTTGTCTTTCTCCACATAAAAATGCCAAGGATTACTAACCAAGGATAGAAAATGAATGTCGAGAGATCTGCCACAAGGTCTCGAGCTGAAGAGAACCCGACGTATGCCATAACGACACCAGAAGCTATGGTAACGACACCTGCAGCTATTCCTACTGCTCCAATCCATTTCCTAAGAACAGTACTCTTTATGATTGCAATACCAAAGATTAGTGAAGCTGCCCCCGAAAGCATTCTATAATAGGATTGGAGACCCCACTCGTTCCACCTAATCCCTTCTGCAACTCCTAAGTAGATGGCTTTTCTTTCCTCCTCTTCACCAGGAGGAATAGCATACCAAGTATCGGTTGCTATCTTGAGTGCAATGCCGTCAACAGCCTGAAGGATGGTAAAGGTACTGGCTGTGATTATTGCTGT
>JBQGBZ010000142.1:0-1813 GCA_052038215.1 Nitrososphaera sp. | reverse complement strand
TTTGTGCCCTGTTTAATTCGGACTTCAAGGACACGCACTGCGTCATTTTCTAGCACGACCTTATAGCTGTCTGGTGCCACTTTTACAGCATCATCATGATGTGTCATAGGCTTTCCTGTATCTGTGTTAAACTTAAGCATTACTGCGCTCGCGGGTTCAAATCCTCCCACCCAGTCCACTTTTTCTGTTGTACAACTACGGTATTGTTTTGATTTAATTTAGATAACTGTCGGACAAAACTCCTAGCAATGTTTTTCAATAAGTTTCACATAATAATGACAACTAAAGATACTACCGAAAAGGTAAAGTTCCGCATCAGGTCCTTTCTCCAGCATATATGGCACAACACTATATCATGTTGATGCGGTTTACAGACCAAGGAATAAGAAATGTTAAGGATACTACAAAACGTGCGGAGGCAGAAAAAAGTGAGGCAGGAAAGTTAGGCTGCAAATTTACGGTATATTGGACATTTGGCAAATACGATGGAATCGGTATCTTGGAGGCTCCTAACGACGAGGCGGCACTGGAGTTTGGGCTAAGGGTTGGTAGACTTGGTAATACTAGGACTACTACATTAAGGGCATTTACTGACGAAGAAATTGCAAAGGTCGTTAATAAGTTGGGTTAATTATACGCAGCATATCATTATCTCGCACGCAACTGCTATTCCTCATCATTACCAATGAGAGATGGACGTCCGGAATTTTTTGCATATGATAGCAATAGTAGTCTTGCGTCCTGGGTTGAAGTCAGTGAATAACCAGTTAAAGTTCATCTCGGTGAAGTATATAGTGCTTACGGTGTAGCTTCTTATGACTCACAAAGTCAATATTTTCCGTATGTGGATATATTGAGCCTGACAGTTTAAAAGATTCCTCATAACATAGAGGATGCTGCAGCTAAGGTCGTGGGTCCAAATCCTCCCACCCAGTCCACTTCTTTTATCAATCTAGTAAACTACGGTATTGAATTGAGCTTGTTCTAGGTGATTGTCGGACAAATTCAGCAGTAATATGAGATATTCATTTTTTATTAATTTTGGAACCCTTAGAGCTGTCCACTGCACTGATTTTTTCATTCATATGAAAGGAATGAATCCTCAGCTAACGAATGAGAGTGCAATGTTCTATCCTGGCGCTTATTTCGAGGAGCGGCGAGAATGATGTGATGGAAGGCGAGATGTTGATAATGACTTCCTTTACGGGTTTGACGATGTAACGAATAATGACAACTTAGATGGCGGGAATGCCCTGACATTTGCCCGAGTGAACCAGATCCTGAAGTCAACTGTGAGTGCAGCTGAGCATCTGAAGAGACAATATACTTAATGAAGAGCCGGGACAGCTGCCGCTGTAAAAATTACATCGTTTCTTACTTTTTACCTAGGGAAGCAACAATAGAGCACTGGGTCTTACAACTCTTATTAATACTGACTGCCAGTATACTTCCATGTACACAACCATGGCGCGGTATTCTTCAGTCGCCGCCGCTTCTTTTCTCTTTTCTGCTCTTTTCTCGAACCTTGCATACGCGCAGGGCACAGACTACGAGCTGCAAGAAATCAAGCCCGGCGTATACGTGGTGTCAGCAGGCGGGTCCAATTCTATGTTCTTGGTGACTCAGGAGGGAGTCGTTGTGGTCGACGCGCCGCCAGCGATAGGTGACAAGATATTTGCAGCAGTGTCAGAGGTTACTGATAGGCCTATCACTCACCTGATATACAGTCATGCCCACAAAGACCATATAGGCGCTGCCAACCTATTTGAAAACGTCACAATAATCGCCCATAACGAAACCTCTAGAATTCTGA
>JBQGBZ010000141.1:0-2072 GCA_052038215.1 Nitrososphaera sp. | reverse complement strand
AATTTTGGTGATGTGAATTCCTGCGCAATAAGCAGCGACCCTGCAGGCTTGTAGTTCACACTTACGATGCTGCCGTTGGACTGGAATGGGAAAATAGTTTGACCGATTGTTAATAAACTAAGTGGATATGCTACGGCTGTCACTGCCAACATCACTATCACTACTCTTATTGCAGGTGTGACCAGCTTTTTCATACCATGATTTTCGCTTTTTTCCATTCTATTTTCACCTCATAAACAATGACAGCAAAATGTCGATTCCCTTTATGGCTAGGAATGGTAGGACCACGCCTCCAAGACCATATATTAGCATGTTTCTTACGAATGTCTTCTGAGGGGCTTCAGGCTTGAAGCTGACTCCTTTTAGAGCGAGTGGAATCAATGCAGGTATAATTATTGCATTGAATATCAGAGTTGACAATATTGCACTTTCAGGGCTACTAAGCTGCATGACATTTAGTGCCTCAAGTCGAGGGTTAGCTTCACTAAACATGGCAGGAATAATGGCAAAATATTTGGCAACATCATTTGCTATGCTAAAGGTGGTTATAGAACCGCGAGTCATTAGCAGCTGCTTTCCTAGTTTGACTGCTTTCAGAATCTTTGAAGGATCAGAATCAAGATCGACCATATTCGCAGCTTCTTTTGCAGCAGCAGCTCCGCTGTTCATCGCTAACCCAACATCCGCCTTTGCAAGCGCCGGAGCGTCATTTGCTCCATCACCAACCATTCCAATTATGTGTCCCTTGAGTTGTTCTCCTTGCACTCTTTGTAGCTTGTCTGTAGGTTTGGCTTCAGCCATCAGTTGGTCAACTCCTGCCTCTTTTGCAATGACTTGTGCAGTTAGTAGGTTATCCCCTGTTATCATTACTGTAGATATGCCAGTAGCTCGGACTTCATCGAGCTTTGCTCTTATGTTTTCCTTTAATTCGTCCTTCAGAGCTATTAGACCTATAGCTTCGTATTCTATAACAACAACCAGTGGTGTTCCGCCGTTCTTTGAAATCTCTTGTGCCTTCCATCGAAGTTCAGCCTCATTGACATTTTGAACAAGTTGAAGCATTCTCTCTACGGAACCTTTTAGAATCTTAGCATGTAGGTTGTGCTCTGCAAGCTCATGAAGCCTTTTTCCTACCTTGCATTCAGAAACATTTGCTTCGGTAATGCTTTCACCAATGGGTATCTGAAAAGACGAAATAGCCTCTTTTTCTTCCTTGCTCGGCATTGTCCGTGGTCTACCTGCAATAAATTCAATACCACTATAGCCTGTTTCAGCTGTAAATTGTATCGGTTTAGCAGTAATGATCTTATCCAGTGCGGCTGTTGGAACGAATTTCTTTATTTCTGCGAGATCTACTATAGACTTACCCTCGTGAGTTGTGTCATGAATTGAAGCTGCAAATGAAGCTTGACCCACATCCTGCTCTGTGTAATTGTGTAGTGGGATGAAAGCAACTGCACTTCTACTGCCCTCGGTAATGGTCCCAGTCTTGTCTAGGATCAACACATCACAATCGCCTGCAGCCTCAATTCCCTTCCCTGATTTTGCAATTATATTGTCTTTGCCTAGCCTCGTTACTCCAGCGACTCCAATAGCTGGAAGAAGCGCGCCTATAGTAGTAGGCATGAGCGCTACAAGCAAGGCGACCAACATGGCAATATCTGCTGGATATCCTAGAGAGCTCATGACGAAGGGAAGGCTTCCAATGACCATAATGAATATGAGGGATAATCCTGCAAGCAGTATGGTTAATGCTATTTCGTTTTGAGTCTTGGGACGGGTCGCGCTTTCTATCAGCGTGACCATCTGATCCAGAAAGCTTCGTCCCGCCTCCGCAGTAATTTCGACAATAATACTGTCGCTTGCAAGCCTCGTACCACCGATGACGTGATCTCCCTTTTCTTTGAACACTGGGTTTGATTCGCCAGTCATCATTGATTCGTCAATGAATGCTTTTCCTTCGTTGACAAGCCCATCCCTTGGTATTATTTCACCGGCATACACTTTCACTTCGTCGCCTGGCTTCAGAGTGCTCGAAGAAACTACCATTTCCTTTCCGCCGCCATTTACCA
>JBQGBZ010000140.1:0-1656 GCA_052038215.1 Nitrososphaera sp. | reverse complement strand
GTCGTGATTTTTCAACATACACAATGAAAAAATTATTATTTGATTACCTATGCGATATATGACGCCTTCAGCCTATTATATTTACGATTCCTGACTTTAAGACGAGATATTTCTTTATAGCCTCCTCGGTAGTTTGTGCAGAGATGTTGTTACCACTATTCGGTTATTATGTGCATCGTCATCTAATCGTCTGCGGTCTCATCATAGTCATCTTCTACACCTGTTCCACCAATAGATACGGCTTCCTCGCCGCCGGTAGTAGTAGCATTACCTCCACCAGCAGCAGTACTGCTAGTTATGTTACCTTCTGTACCACCGCCTTCCATTGTGCTGAGGGCCATTTCTAGAAACATCATGGCACTTTGTGTATCATTGTTCTGTAATGCTGTGCGTGCTTGTTCTAGATTCATTCTTAGCTCTGATGTTGATTGGTTTGCACCAACACCACCACCTCCTGTGGTAGTAGCATTTCCGCTACTCCCTTCAGTTGTATTTTGCTGCTGCGCTATTGTTGAATGGTAACCGTCATTGCCGATAAGCGAGAGTCCTGACAGTAAGATAGCCGCTCCAACTAAGGCACCCGCCATAGGTAAAACAGCTTTTGGTTTGGTTTTCTTATTTTTGTTGTTGTCATTGTTGCTATCATTCATTCCATTATGGGTATTCATCAGTTCAAGCGTGAGCGATATAGAACTTAACTATTTCTAACCAATCTAATAGCTTAGATCTTGTAGCCGCCGCAAAAAAAGAGAATCTAAATCCTAGTGACACTTCATGTCTGAAGCATCGCCATCGACTACGATAACCCCGCACTTCAAGCACTTCAAGCACTCCCATCGCTCCCACCACCTATTCACACCACATTGAGTATATAATATCAGAACCTTCCATCCAAAAATATGAATATAGTCATTGCAGCATTTACATGATTAATACGAGCGGCACTGATCACTTAAATAGAAATAGCATGGAAAATTCTTTTCAAATATCCCGTGTATGCAATGCTAGTTTAGCAGAACTAGTTTTGCGGTTGTGCTTTGCAACTGCAATAACAACAACAACTTCTTTGTAGAGAGAGCTTATCCGTCATCTAAGATCAGATAACAAAGTTACGGCTTGTTTTTAAGGCCCAGATGTGCAAGATAATAAGTAAACTAAAGGAAGCATCATGAGATTATTTAGAAGTTGGAGACCAAGAGGCAAGATGTACAGCCTAAAGTGCAACCAATGTGGCGATGGTTTTTTGTCTAGCTACCAGTTGGAAGCTCCTATCTGCGGAAAATGTCTACAGAAAGCTAAATCGCTTGATTCCACCATAGAGCATGAAAAACAGTGCTTAACGTGTGGTACACAAGGTGTGATATACGGAAAGGAATATTGTTATTCATGCTATTTTGGCTTTGGAAGGAGACAGAGAATGAATGCTTGAGTTCAAAGGAAGAAGAGTCCACATATCGAAGTAAAATCTCTTGCTCATACATCGAAGACAATTTGAAAGGCTATTATGATAAATTGTTGGATTCATCAGAAGAAGGTGAACATCATTCTGTCTGATAGTGGTTTCACAGTTCCGCTGCTCGTGCAGATCCTCGATCTTTTTGGAACTATGGCATTTGCTGTGACTGGTGCATTTAGGGCAACAGAACACGGGTCTGA
>JBQGBZ010000139.1:0-1509 GCA_052038215.1 Nitrososphaera sp. | reverse complement strand
TTGGTCACCTACTTAGCAATGACATAGGTCTCCTTACTACTGGCACGATGGGTAGTGTAAGGAGAGTTATGCAAAAAGTGGAGGTCATGGTATTCCCTATATGTTGGGAAATACAGAAAAGGAGGGAAAGCCATGACCAAGAAGAAGAATATCATAAGCAGGGAAGAGTTAAAGAAGACATTATTAGAGGAGCAGCAGGATTTCCTAAAGCCTCTGGTGGAGAAGTTGGTACAGGAAGTACTTGAAGCAGAAATGGAAGAAGCCCTTAGTGCAGCAAAGAGCGAGAGGACCTCTACACGTATGGGATACAGGAGTGGGTACTACACCAGGGGCTTAGTAACACGAGTGGGGAAACTGGAACTCAGAGTGCCCCAGGACAGGCAGGGCAGATTTAGTACAGAAGTATTTGAGAGATACCAGAGGAGTGAGAAGGCACTTGTATGGACTCTGGCCCAGATGTACATAGAGGGTGTATCAACTAGGAAGATAAAGGCAATAACAGAGCAGTTGTGTGGGCATGGGTTCAGTGCCAGCACAGTCAGTCAGATCAGCAAGAAGATGGATGAGGAGCTAGAGAAGTTTGCCAGAAGGAGTCTTGAGGTGGAATATCCTTATGTGGTACTCGATGCCAAGTACGAGAAGGTAAGGCAAGATGGGGTAATTAGGACTCAGGCAGTACTAATAGCAATAGGGATAAACTGGGAGGGACGCCGAGAGGTGCTGGGGGTGGAGGTAGCAAACAGAGAGAGTGGGGGCAGTTGGAAGGAGTTTGTACTGGGGCTAAAGAGCAGAGGGCTCAGAGCAGTGGAGTTGGTAATAAGTGATGACCATGATGGGCTAAAGAAGGCTGTTATGGAAGTGCTTACGGATGCGGCATGGCAGAGGTGTTATGTACATTTTCTGAGGAATGCCCTGGATTATCTGCCCAGACGTGCAGACGATGACTGTCTAAGAGAGTTACGCTGGCTCTATGACCGGCATGGGTTAGAAGAGGCTAGAGAGGAGTTGAGTGTATGGCTGAGGAAGTGGGGTGATAGGTATCCTAAGCTCTGTGCATGGGTGGAGGACAATATCGAGGAGACATTTACTTTCTACAGGTGGCCTAGAGCACATCATAAGCACATAAGGTCTACAAACATGTTAGAGAGGATAAACGAGGAGATAAAGAGAAGGACATATGTGATAAGGATATTCCCTAATGAAGATAGTTGCCTGAGACTGGTTAGAGCATTGCTGGTAGAGATTCACGAGGACTGGATAGAGCAGCATCGTTATTTGAACATGGAGCTGCTCAAAGAACACAAAAAGAACAAACTCTATAACTTAGACCAAGTTGCTTAGGAGGCATACTCAATCGGGAATACCTGCTCACTTTTTGCTGAACTTGACATACACAAGTTTCTATAACCCCACGAGCTTGCACTGCATACTCCTCTGGAGGTGTATCTATAGAATAAACATAGGAAGGTATAATCAGTGCTATAATGAATATCAAAAATATAGTTGCTC
>JBQGBZ010000138.1:0-9204 GCA_052038215.1 Nitrososphaera sp. | reverse complement strand
ACCATGATACCATACATCTTTATACTTTGACCAGTAAGTATCAAGAAATCTATTGGGGCCGTCAAAGAGCCCACGTGTCATGGAGGGCCATGGCTTTTTGATTACAAGATATCCTTGAGTTACTCTATTGCCTGCATCATCAAAAACGTCAGCATCAAAGCCGGGGACAGGACATCCTACTGTGCAGGGATTAAGTGGCATAACTGGCAGCGCACTAAGTATCGCGCCTCCGATCTCTGTTCCGCCTGATAAGTTGATCAAGGGACACCGTCCTTTTCCTACATTCTCCAGATACCAACTCCAAGCTTTGAAATTTATTGGCTCCCCTGTTGCAGCCAAAACTCTAAGTGATTGAAAATCATATCTGTTGGTCTGTATATTGTTTTTCATAGAGAGCCTAATTGCAGTAGGGGCAGCTCCAAAGATGCTAACCTTGTGTTCCTCAATCATCCTGCACCATGCATCTGTTGTAGGATAGTCAAGGGCATCATTATACACTAGTGCGGTCCCACCTATTATCGGGCTTCCATATACGACCCATACCTGTCCTGTTATCCAGCCTATGTCTGCATACCAGAATAAAACATCTTCAGGCTTCATATCAATAAGATATGCCGCCTGCTGGGCTGCAACAATGGTAAAGCCGCCGTGAACCTGCAGCGTACCCTTTGGATGGCCTGTAGTACCCGATGTGTATAAGATAAACAGCTGGTCTTCTGAATCCATCCATTCCGTCTTGGCCCTGCCAGCATTTTTGACAAAGTCTCCGTAATTACCGCTGACAGTCACTATTCTGGAGACATTTGTGCTTTGCACTGCCTTTTGCCATTGGCTTGCAAGATCAATATCCTTACCTCGCCGCCTGGCTGTGTCCGTGGTGATAAGCAATCTTGCTTTGGAATCGACAAGCCGAGAGTGTAGTGCATGTGTGCTGAATCCAGAAAAGATTGTAGTAGGGACAGCCCCGATCTTGGAGCATGCAAAGATCGCATAAAACGCCTCTGGGATCATAGGAAGATAGATGGCAATGACATCACCCTTTTTGACACCTGCTGTCACTAGCGCGTCTGCTAGTCTGCTCACCTGTTCGTCAAGCTCATGATAGGTGATTTTTCTTGAACCTTGTTCATCTGCAAAGATGTAGGCAACTTTATCCGGCTGCTTTTTTGCGTGTCTGTCAATTGCATTGACGACAATATTGCATTTACCATTTAAGAACCATTTTGTCCAAGGGATGCCTTCTCGTGAGTCATAGGTCTTATCATATTTTTTGAACCACTCAATGCCCAAGTCTTCGTTGACCGCATCCCAATACCACTCGATATTACTGTTTGCTTTGTCAACTAGCTGTTGCCAGTTGGATATGCCATACTTGTTCATGAACCTGCCAATGTTACTCTTAGATACTTGGTCGGCTGAAGGTACAAATATGAACCGCTCAGTCAATAATCCGACTTTTGACGAGACGCTTAATAATTGCAACTATACAACGACAGTTACTGGTATATGACATTTTTAGCATATAGTGTAAGAAAAAATTCTAATGTATAGGGTATACGAAGTTTATTGTCTTGGTCGTGGAAGAGATTCTTTATGATTTTCGGGAGTTTCCTAACTATGCAGACGATTTTGTAAGGAATCTTGTAAACCTCATGATAATTTCCAAAATGAACACAGCCATAAAGAATCTAACATCCAAAAATTATTTCCTGCACCTTATATCGCAAATAGATGGTTGCGAAGCCTACGTTGTAAAATATGGCCAGCCGTTGCTATATGCCAAGTACCATGGAATGGAATTTACTGACCAAAAGGTAACTACACAATTTGTCAGATCAAAAGATCATATAATCAGTGTTACTATGGAATCTATGTTCAGCGAGTTTGTCAAAAGCTTTGATAACCTAGCCTCAATGACTAAGAGCAAAGTAAAGTGGGGCATAATAAAAGAAGAAGATGATGATAAACCTGATCCACTTTTTGCCTTACTTGATTCATTTGTAGGAGCAGTTATCCGTCTATCTTCACTTGATCCTTCAAACCTTGACAGTCTTGTAGGTAAGCGCTTTGGAATAAGAAATGTAAGCATCATAAGAAAATCACTCCATCTTGAATTTCTGATAAACAACAACCTAAACATTATAGAGATGAACCCGAGTAAGAGGAGCAAGAATGATGCAATTAAGTTGCTCTTTTGCAAGCTGGACGTCGCTAAAGCAATAGTAAGTTTAATGAAACAGTAGTGATGATGTAAGTCAAGATATTATCGTTGTTCAATATTTCTGTCTATATGTCACAGTCAAAGTGATGGTGATCCTTTAATCCTCCCGCTAAGGAAACAACCTGCCAGGTTAGTGTCATATAACTCTCTTGACATCTGATGCGGTACAACAAAAAAGGATTTTTTGCTATCTGTTCTCTTGCACTCTTTTTCCTTTTTCAGTAGGTACTATTTTCAAATTGGCGTTAGGAAACATACTTTTAAACTGCTTGCCTGTGAATATCCTGTCTAGAAAAATTGCCAATGCCGAAATTTCTGAGTGAGGTTGGTTGCCAATCGCAATATTATAATCTGCAAGGCTATACACTTCTTGGGGAACTTTCTCTGCCCCAACTATTACCAGTATCTTACTTTCTTTGCGCAACCTTTCAGTCATATCATCAATATTGATCCCATACATTGTAAGGTGAGCTACTTTACCACCTTCCTTTTTCCAGGCTCTTACGAGACTTTTCCAATCCTGTACAACCTCTACCCTAAACCTTCCACCCCACCTCTGGGATACCTTTGCAATCGTATCATTGATAGATCTGTCTAGAATACCTGCCATGTATATCGTATCTGCACCAAATGCTCGTGCGACAAGTGCAACATGCGTCGTTACCCTGTCGTCACGCACAAGCCTGTGGCCAATCCTAAGTACTGATATATTCATTCTTTGCCCTCCTCTGTTGAGTGCTAATAATATCTCATTCACCTCTGGCTTCTTTAGTTTCAAATAGTATTGATATTATCAGATTTTTCAAATGATCAATGTTGTAACCTGTCTTGGCAGACACTATGAGCAAGCGTTTGCTGTCCAAGATGCCAAGTTGATCTGCCTTATCAAATGCATCTTCTACAGTGGTCCTGTCGACCTTATTGAGAACATAAATTATCTTTGTATCTGGAACCTCAAATTCATTTATTACATCACGAGAGCTCTTAAATTTTCTTCTTATTTCATCAATCGATTCGCTAATGTCAAGCACCAAAAGTGCAAGGTTTGCATAAGTCAACTCATCAAGAGTCGATTTGAATGCATCTATCATATACGGTGGCAGTTTGCTGACAAAGCCGATAGTATCATTTAGCAATACTTTACCTCCCCGCAGATCTATTGCCCGAGTAAATGTAGAAAGAGTAGTAAAGGTACCTTGTCCTGTAATCTTGCTCTCCCCTGTCATCTTGTTAAACAAAGTAGTTTTGCCAGCAGAAGTGTAGCCGGCAAGTGATACTGTAGGCAAGCCGATCTTTGCCCGCTGGTTCCTGTGCAATTGACGCCTTGTTTCTTCTTTTTCGAGTTTTTTCTTTAGCATAGCAGATCGTCTCCTTATATCAAGGAAATAGATGTCAGCTTCGTATTTACCAAGACCATAGAATCCAGGTTGCTCTCCTGCCCTTGCAAGCCGAACCTTTTCACGTGCCCTAGCGATATCATAGCGCAACTGAGCAAGCTTGATCTGAATGTGAGATTCAGTAGTACTTGCTCGTCGCTCAAAAATCTCCAAGATCAATCGCTCTCTGTCAATTATCTCCACTTTACACAAACTTGCCAGATTGTATAACTGAGTTGGCTTAATAGTTTCGTCAAATATGATTACATCTGGCTTGATTTCTTTGACAATCGCTCTTACTTCTTCTGCCTTCCCACGACCAATTCCAAATCTTGATTTTGTTATCTGACGCTGAGTCACAGTCTTTAGGATAGAATATCCCGCCGCATCTGCAAGCGATACTGCTTCATTTATCGCCTGCTCTACAGGATATGTTATGAGAATGGCTTTTCTTGAATTTGCCATTTATTCCTCATCGCTATTGGCACTGATGTATAGCTTGATCCCCAAGTATCGTTCCAACTTTCTTGCAAATATCTCATCAGGTTTGAGCGAACCTGTTTCGAACTTTTTGAGAATCTGCGCCTTCTCATTCATCTTCATGCCAAGCTGTTCGTGTGTCAATCCCATTTTCATTCTAGCTTCTCTTATCATACTTGCAAAATTAGGCGTAAGGATAGTTTCATCCGCTAACCCTATCCTTTTCTGTGGTTTTATTGTAAGCGGTTTTTTCTTCTTGACCGGGACCTGCGGCATTATATAGGGCTTTCCTCGTTTTGAGCATGCAAGGCAAACATTGAACACCGTGCCATCTACCATCACCATCTTTTTCTCAAAAGTCGGGTGTCCGCAAAGCTCGCAGTATGACATTTGAACCAATATGTGAAGCGCGGATTTAGCCTTTTCTCAGAGTCTGCTGAACTGTCATGTTGATCACTATTTCGGCAATATCACTTGCGTATTCTGCAACCCTGCGAATATTCTCAGTTATCAACTTGATTCTATATAGTTCATGGATATCTCTAGGTTTAGACACAGCCCTCAGTATTGCCTTTTCCATCTCGTCTATCTTACGTGCCTTTTCAATTGCTCTATCCGCAGCTTCATAATCACGTTTGAACATGGACAAACATGATTCGTCGAGTACCTCAAGGGCAAAGTAGCACATATTGGATATTTTTTCTACAATGTCTTTGTTGAGCGGCTGGCGTATCTCTATGACATCTTTTGCTATTCTTACTGCATGGTCTGCCACTCGCTCAACTGACTTAGCTATCAGTCGGTATCCCAAGCAGTTGTGGGGCTCTTCAAGCCCTATCTCTTTCAGCAAATATTCATTCTTGATTGCTATCTTCAATTGACGCACAATGTAAAAGCTGAACCTGTCAACCTCGTCGTCTGACTTGATTATTTCCTCTGCAAGCTCGACATTATTCTCTCTCAGAGCAAGGAGAGTATCACGATACATTGACTTGGCGATAAGTAACATTCGTTTGAATGCTGTATCGACAGACAAGTCAAGTAGATTGATAAGAACTTGTAATGTAATGCCTGTAGCCGAGTCTGCAATGATCTCTGTGCCCATGAGGACGCGCCTGATGCTGTTCTTGATGACTTCTCTTTGTTCCACAAGTAGCCTGTCCTCTTTTGGAACAACATTGATCACATTAAAGCCAAGAAAATAGAGAGCAATCAGCTTGCGTGCAATAAAATACGGGTTGTGATCTTTACCGACTTCAATTGTTGCCTCCCTTTGCTCTTTAAGGGGTCTCTTTGATGCAGGCGCTATTTGGAGTGTAGAATTGCCTTGTCTTAAAATCATGACGTGGTCTCCCTGCTTCAAGCCTAAATCCCGTATCCATTTTTTTGGTAAAGAGATAATGTAAGAAGAGCCCCCTGTATACTGTAATTTTCTAGTCTCCTCTCTTTGTAAAAGACCTTTCTCATTCTCATGCTCTCCGCTCTGCATTTTTTCCATTTAGGTGCAATTTTTCTAGTGGTCTATATATTTGTATTCCATATCTATATAGAGGGGATAAATAACAGGTGCATTTATGTAGTGTATGTTCAAAATATGTGATTGCACTTGAATCCTCTACCGATTGATATAAGAGAAAAAGTGTGCAAGCACGTCGATGCGATATTCGGGCCAGGGGTCTCAGACGCTTTGCCTGACGATATTCAATTCAGCTTTTCAAGGCGTACAGGCAGAATAAAGAACTTTAGTATAAGTGGCAGGCTGGCTATAACATTGCGGACCGACGGAGGGCTTGCACTTACCATAATGGGTGCCCAGTATCTGCTTAAGAATAGTAAGCAGTTCTGGGAGAATTGCGTCAAGCCTATGCAGGAGGCAGTGCCATTTGTAAGTGAAGGTCGGTCGCTCTTTTGCAAACACGTCGAGTGGTGTGGTTCAAATATCAAAGTTGGGTCAGATGTCGCAATCATCAATGGAAATAGTAATAATGGAGACAACGATACGGGAGTGATCGCTGTGGGTGTTGCAATATTGCCTTCGAAACTGATGAAGCAATATCACAAAGGCGTAGCTGTAAAGGTTAGACAAGGAATAAAAGGTAGAATAGAGTAATCGAGGCACAGTATATGATGCGCGGCAATCGAGAAATGAGGCGCATGCTCGATAAGATGGGCCTTGACATGAAGACAATGGATAATGTAGAAGAGGTAATTATCAAGACCGAGACTAAGGAACTTTACCTCATCAAGCCGCAGGTAATAGAAATGAAAGGCAAAGACAGCACTATCTTTCAAGTTATTGCATCAGACATTGAAGAAAAACAACGAGAGGTCCCTACGTTTAAGGAAGAAGATGTTATACTTGTCATGCAACAGGCTAATGCTTCTAGAGAAAAGGCATTACAGGCCTTGACTGAGAGCAAGGGAGACATGGCACAGGCTATCCTTAGCCTTGCCACCTAGCACTTAGTTTTAATATCCCTCTTTACTACTTTTGATTTCAGACTTTGGCAAAGGGAAAGACGACGCATACTGACATTCCACCACCGGCTTCACATTCTGCAGTTGAGAATATTGTTAGCGCTTTGTCTGAACTTGAAAATGACATTGACGGGATGTATGGTCGCGTCGAGGAAATGAAGAGGCGAATAATTGCCCACTCGGATGAAGAAATTGAGAAGCTAAAGCAACAGATAATCACTCTTGCAAACCAGGAAGCCAAGCAAATAGTAGACTCAGCTAGAGCGGAGGCCGAGGTAGAGTCGGAGGAAATAGGAGAAATTGGAAGAGCAAACCTAGCTAACATTAGGAAGAACATTAAGGCATCATTTGATGCGACAGTTGATAGCATAGTTCAGGCAGTTCTAGGAAATACTGCTACTCTGCAGCCTCCTAGCCAAAATACAGAAAAAAAATCACAATCATCGTCATCTGCTGCACCTCAACCTCAACCTACCAAGGTTCAGAAATATACCTCAGACGGCAGGCCAGTTAGTTAATCCATAAACTTTAAAAGTGTTTCTTGTTTAAGCTCGTTGTTGATGAAACGCCCCTGACCGAGGAGGAGCTTTCATATCACAAGATCACAGTGGCAACTGTTCGTGGCCGTCCCTACTATAATATAACATGCGCACTAAGGCTAATGGAGATACAGTTTGACTCGTTATCGCCAGAGGAAGCTGCAGTATCAAATGCTAAAGTCATTATCACTACCCAAGATGAAGCGGGGATTGTAAACAAGAAAGGAATCGTCATGATTGACACCGAACTTGAAAAGTATCCTGCAATTGCCAAGGCAAAGATCCTGCGGAGCATCATGGGTGAACGGGTAATAGATGATCAGCTGATCATAGGAATAGATCCGGGCAGCAGGATCGGGATATCTGCCATCTATCTGCATCATGAGATTTCAAGTGCAGTTATCGAATCTTCTCTTCTAGATGCGATTAACTACGTTGCGGCTATACTTGGAGGCATAGAGTCGAGGAAAAAAGTTGTGAAAATAGGCGATGGTAATATCGCTATGGCAATGCAGATCGCCCATAAGCTGAAAATGAAATTCAATGATAGCATTAGTATTGAGATAGTAGATGAACACGGAACCTCATTACCTCAATATGCAGAGGCTAACAGACGTGGGATACGGGACAAATCATCCGCAAGGGTAATAGCATTTAGAAGCGGAAAGAACTTTACACTAAAATAGACTTTTGTTTTCATCATCTTTTTTCATCTAAGTTGATGCTTGGTAGAATGATGAAGTTTCTATTTTACTTTTATTTTTTCAAAACATTTACTGTAGAAGTTATATCATATATGCACTAGATTTTCACTTGATTAGACGGGTTGTTGATTTTTGTGTTTACGGTTTGGCTAATGTTGTTGCAGCATGCTATATGGTGATCTATATGGATCTATATCTGACTGAAAAATTCTGAAATCATGAGCACTGCTATGTGTGTAGGGAGTTACCGGATTGCAATCGTAGTCTTACAGACAAATAATGAATAAACCTGCTATTTTAGAGTTTTAAAGAGAAAATAAATTGTTTAAGGGAGATCATTAGAAAAGGTTTTGCCGCAAAAGTTTAGTCTAGTTCCAACTTGAAATCTGATTAGAAAGCCTAGACCCTGGTTTGGCTAACAGTGGATGCGACCTAAAAAAGTATTTGAATTTAATTATGAATGTGACTGCTGATCTTAGATAGTACTTTCCCGCATTGAAACATTGTTGGTATTTTCTTCATCTTCTTCCTTTTTGAAATCTATTCTTGTATCTGTTCTTATTTGTTGTTTTTATGCACCTGTGAACTGGCGTAAAAGATGCGGTCACCGGGATTCGAACCCGGGTTATAGGCTTGGGAAGCCCATGTCATAACCAAACTAGACCATGACCGCACCTTAGTAATAGGCGGATTGCCAAGGATATTAAGTCTTGTTGATGGATGCAGTTTGTTATATGTTCTTCAACATAATTGGTCTTGTTCGATTAGAGACTGTTGCTAAGCATTATACAATGCTATTGCCGCTATAGGAATATTGTAGTCAGTAGCTAAAATGCTACCTGCCTTGAGTTCCTGATCGGTATTGTTGATGGTCTCCTATTTCTCTTTTCTCCTGCCCATACCTTACAAACCCATAGTGCAAACAGATTTTATTTTATCATTAACTGTGGTGCAATTGTATCATAAGATACTCAGGGTTATGAAGTTCCTAGTTACAATCTTACTAACTATCTAAAGCTCTTTTTATGGTCTTATTGTTCTCCTTCTTGCTTTGAATTTCAAGGAGAACACTATCCAAATATGTCTTTACATCTTTTTGTTCTAATGATGGTTGTATGCCGGTCTGTTCTTTGATAACCTCTCTTTCTTTTTCTATGATATCTAAAACCCTCTTTTCTGTTTCTTGTCCAAGCTGAGCAGCAGCCATAGCACCGAAAACTTTAGATCCTGCTGAGGCTTTAATTAATCTACGAAGTCTCGAATCTTGAGCCATGTGAACTGCAGAAAGGTAAAACCCAGCACACAACATAAAAGATGCCAATAACATTAGTGCACGCCCTGCTACTCCAAATGTTTCCTGCAGCGCAGAAGGTGCAAGTGTGATGCTCATCATCATAGCCCCAATC
>JBQGBZ010000137.1:0-4497 GCA_052038215.1 Nitrososphaera sp. | reverse complement strand
GCAAAGTTGAGAACACAAAAACGAGGAAAGGTAGTGATATCAACAAAGGGCAAGGCTACTAAAAATAAAGAAAGAAGAAAGAAGACAAGATAAATCAAATGGGTTGAGACAAACTTCTAAAAAGAATACTCGAAGCCTGCTCTAGCCGATGATATCCAAAAGCAACACTTACCAACATTAGATTAAAAAATCGATCAATATACCATAGCAGAACCTCGATGGCTCGGAAGTTATGGAATGATACAGGGAATATCGTATTTTCAGCTCTTCTACTGGAAGATGCAGTATTATACAGGCGGCATTATTCTTTCTTCTTTACTTCATCAAGAGTTCACCAAAAATTTGGTGAGACATTACTAGGATAACTTTTTAGGAATAACCAGCGAGATGTTCTTGTTCAATACTTCATGGTTCTCGTTAATGACTGGCTGTCGTTTTTATTTCTGTTTGTTTGGTACTTGCAATCCTTACTAATATTAATAAAAAATTTGCGCCTTTGCGAAGCTAATAACAATAACTATCCATAAAGAAATTAAAGGCGAGTCAAAGGTTCTATTTGAACAACCCTCATCTTCGGAATTTTCTTTTCTATTTCCGCCTTCTTTTTATCAACCTGAGAACTTTTCCACTTAGCAAAACATGTGATATGGATCGCATTATCTTGTAATTTACCAACATACACTTGCTTAATCCCTATTTCCTTTAGCGTTTTTTTTAAAATCCTAGGTTCCAAATCTAACTCTTTTCCCATATAATTCAAGAGTAAGAGTATTTTTTCGTCAGGCATGTTGTCACCTATATCTAGAAAATCATGTGTTATATCTGTTATAAGCCTTATAGGCATGACCCCACTCGCTTGAGTACTTCAGCCTCAATAGCAAAATAGTCGTATCTCTCTATGTGGAGAAAAGACATGGCTTCTTGAGCAATTACAAAAGATTTCAGGCAAGTAACTGTTCTGGCTGCAAGAGGGGCAGTATTCTCGTCTGTTTGAGTTGCGGCGCCTGCAATCCATGCCATGTAGAACTAGAATGTAGTTTCTGATTAGAGAGCTCGACCATTCCATTACACCCAAATCATCTAAAAAAAGTTCGTAATCAATCTAATTCGTGGATAGGATTAAAAAATGTATCACGCTGAATCGGCCTACGTTTAATCTCTTTTATCAATGTTGCAAGCTCCTGAATTGAAGTGCCTCCAGCCTTGCCAGCAGCCTTGAATATTTCTTCAGAGAAGGCAGTTCCCACGAGATCGTTGCCACCATACGAAAGAGCAACCTGTGCAACTTTCTTGCCAAGCGCTACCCAATATACTGAAATGTTGTTAAGCACATTTGCCAATAGCAGTCGTGATACTGCTATGACTCGAAGATCATATGTGGATGGGCTTTCTGCAGTCACCAGTCCCTTCTGTTCTAGCGGAGTATTCTCAAGGCTGAATTTGAGCGGGATAAACGTAGTAAAGCCTTTGGTCTTCTTTTGAAGTTCTCTGATCTTTATTACATGGTCGACGATATGTTCTGGCTTTTCCACATGGCCAAAAAGCATTGTGGCATTACTTCTCAATCCCAGCTCATGGGCCTGATGAGCAGTGTCAAGCCATTCTTCGCCAGAACATTTACCAGTCACTATCTGTTTTCTAGTGTCTTCGTGAAAGATTTCCGCGCCGCCACCCGGAAGTGCATCAAGCCCTGCGCTCTTGAGCCGCAAAAGAATTTCTTTGATAGAGTTTCTTGTTATCCGCGCAATAAAGAAAATCTCTGCAGGTGTGAAGGCTTTGATCGTGACATTTGCAAATTCTGTCTTGATTGCCCGCATCATGCTCTCATAGTAGTCAAGCCCCAATTTTGGGTGAAACCCTCCAACGATGTGAAGCTCAGTAGCGCCAAGTTGTTCTACAGCTATTTTTGATCTGGCAACTATCTGCTCTGTCGACAACGTATAAGCATCATTTTCGTTACCCTTTCGGTAAAAGGCACATAGGGGGCAGCTAGCTGCACAAACGTTGGTATAATTGAGATAGTAAGAGGCAGCAAATGTGACAGTGTTACCGCATAACTTGCTGCGAATTCTATCTGCGACTGATCCTAAGAGGAAAAGGTTTTCCTCATTCATGAGTTGTACTCCGTCGGCGTAGGACAATTCTGTGCCAGAAAGAGCCTTCTCTAGCGCGGGGGTGCCGCCCGAAACAATATCAGTTTTTTGCAAAGGATCTTCTTCTGTTTCGTTGTATGCTCGAGCAGATCATATAAACCGTTATCAATGTCCTCAAAGGAGGGTTGAAAGAATATATAAATATCATTAAGAGCCCAAAAATCATGTTAGCATTTGCAGTATGGAAATAATAATAGACTGGTTGCAGATTTTCTGAGCAAATCCGATATTAGTGATATTCTTGATAGCGCGCTTGCAGGCAATCGACTTGGTCTTAAAGACTGCATCAGGTTGATCAAATCTGACGATGTTAATTCTATGGGCTTTGTAGCAAATATTCTTAGACGCAACATGTTTGGTGACACAATCACATTCATCAATAATATCATCCTTAACTATACTAATGTCTGCATAACTTACTGTAAATTCTGCGCGTTTTATCGTCCACCAGGTCATGAAGAGTCATATACTGTCCCAATCGAAGATATTATCAAACGTGTTGCTACATCGAGAGAAATGTTTGGTATTACACAGGTGCTAATACAAGGGGGCCACAACCCAAATCTTAGATTGGAATACTATGAAGATGCATTCAGAGCAATAAAGCAAAAATATCCTGAAGTAGGGATAAACGGTTTATCGCCGTCAGAGGTAGATATGATTGCCAAGGTCGAACGGAGCAGCACCAAAGAGGTTCTTTCGCGATTAAAAGATGCAGGCATGGATACCTTCGCCGGCGGTGGTGCAGAAATCCTGGAAGACAGTGTCAAAGAGCAGATAAGTCCTTTCAAGATAAAGAGCCACGAATGGCTGAGAATAATGGAAGAGGCCCACCAACTAGATTTGAAGTCTGTAGCGACAATGATGTATGGGACAGTTGAAACAGATGAGGATCGCGCACAACACATCATAAAAATAGCGCAGTTGCAAGAAAAGACAGGCGGATTTATGGTCTTTATTCCGTGGAGCTTTGAGCCCAATAAGACACAAATGCAATCTGAAGGCAAAATAAGGTACTCTTCAGGCGGACTTTCACTCCTAAAAATGATCGCAGTCGCCAGGATTATGTATTACGGTCTCATCGATCACTTGCAGTCCTCGTGGCTTACAAACGGAATCGGAATGGCACAGCTTGCACTCAATTACGGCGCCGACGACTTTGGAGGTACGCTTATCGGCGAAGAAGTAGTGAGTGCAACTGGCTCAAGGTCAACGGAACTGACATCTGACAGGATAATTGCTGCTATCAAGCGAGCAGGATTTAGAGCTGCAGAACGAGATAATTTCTACAAGCTCATAAAGTACCATTAAAATAGGTATTCCACTTATTGTCCACGACGGCTCTAGTTTCCTCATCAACTACTGCAAGCTGCTGAATTTCGCGCATATATCCTTCATCTCTCCATTTTGTGGTAGCATCAATTCCCAGTTTTGAACCAAGATTGACAAGGGGTGAGGCGGGATCAAGCGTATCGGTTGGGCTATTATTGATAATGACAGTGTCTCGAGCGGGATCAGCGCGAGTAGTCAATGCCCATATCACATCGTTTATGTCGTGTACATTAATGTCGCTATCCACGACTATGAACATTTTGGTGAGTGATAGCTGCCCCATTCCCCAAAGCCCCATCATAACTTTCTTAGCTTGGCCGGGATAATGTTTCTTAATTGAAATTATCGCAAGCCCCTGAAACCAGCCAGCAGGAGGCATGGAAAAATCTACGACTTCAGGATGGAACATCTGAATTAGTGGTAGAAATGAGCGCTCGATCACCTTTCCAAGGTACGCATCTTCAAGTATTGGCTTGCCTACCACTGTTGTGAGGTAAATTGGATGATTACGTCTCATTATCCCTGTTAGTGTGAAGGTTGGAAATGGCTCTGCTGGTGTATAGTATCCCGTATGGTCACCAAATGGTCCCTCCATTCTGATGTCGTTTGGATCGATATACCCTTCAAGTACAATCTCTGAGTTTGCTGGTACTTCAAGATCATTATCCATTGTCTTACATTTTACCAGTTTGACACCTTTCTTTCTGATGATCCCAGAAAATAGATATTTGTCCATTCCTTCTGGTACAGGTGCAACTGCACTAAATACAGTGGCTGGATCAGCACCGATAACTATTGCAACTTCAATCTTCTTTTTGTTTTGCTCTTTGATTATCTTATAGTGCTCAGCGCCGCGTTTATGTGTCTGCCAATGCATTATTGCATGTTTGTCATCGATTATCTGAATACGATAGACTCCCAAGTTGCGGATATCAGTCTCAGGATGTTTCGTTACAGTCATACCAAATGTGATAAAGCGTCCAGCGTCGCCTGGAAAGGACTTGAGTACAGG
>JBQGBZ010000136.1:0-1325 GCA_052038215.1 Nitrososphaera sp. | reverse complement strand
GAGGGACCATCTGTAGTATTAAATAGCACAAATACTGCAGCAGTTAGTTTCGATGCACCTATTGTTTCAAATAATACCTTATTGAAATTCAATCTAACCGTTACTGACAATGGCGGGGCAACTAATTCTGATACTGTCGCTGTGACAATCAGTGATGCCAATCATCCTCCCGTCGCTAATGCCGGTTCCGACCAATCAGTAAATGAGAGCACTATAGTCACACTAGATGGTAGTGCAAGTAACGACCCTGATGGAGACTTACCTCTATCATACTTGTGGAAACAGACTTCAGGTGCTCACAATGTTACTCTAATTGGAGCCAATATCGCCAATGCGAGCTTCACAGCACCTAATGTGAGTTTGTCCGGAGATATACTATCATTTTCCCTTAACGTAACAGATGCCAAAGATCTAGCGTCAACTTTATTAGACTCCGTAAGTGTTACTGTTAACAATAACCCACAACTTAACAGTCCACCTCAGGCCATGGATCAGAATCTTTCTACAAACAAAAATGCTGCTATTGATATAATCCTTAATGCTACAGATCCTAATGATGACCCTCTGACATATACAGTAGTAACCCAGCCAATAAATGGGACAATATCAGGTACTTCTCCTAACCTCACCTATAATCCAAATCTTGACTATGTAGGATCTGACAGCTTCACCTTTAAAGCAAATGATGGAACCACCGACAGTAACATAGCTACCGTAAGCATAACTGTGCAAGGACCAACTAATAACATCCCAGTTGCAAATAACCAGTCAATAACTGTCAATAAGAACACACAGCAAGTCATTACCCTTACAGGATCAGATGCTGACGGAGAGACTCTGTCCTTCCACGCGGTCACTCAACCTGGGTTTGGAAGTTTAGGAACAATTACGACAACAGGACCTAATTCGGCTAATGTTACGTACACACCTAATTCTGATTACGTAGGAGAGGACAGTTTCGAATTTAGCGTAAATGATGGTATTATAGATAGTGGTAACGTGGGTGTGGTCTCTATCTCAATATTGGAACCCAGATCTACGACTCTCGCACTAAATACGGTATCAAATGTACCATGGAGCAAAACAGTAACCGTAACAGGAAAATTGACTGACAATGCTGGTGGTAATATCGGTATAGAGGGAAAAACCATCAGCTTTGATGGAACAGGTGCTGTGAACTTACAGTCGGTAGTAACTGCTTCTGACGGCACCTTCTCTGCTACAGGGGCTGCACCGCAAACAGTTGGAACTGGATGGACAGTTGAAGCTCATTTTGCAGGTGATGGCAGCTACAACCCATCTATGGCAACTGCAACATACAATAC
>JBQGBZ010000135.1:0-1157 GCA_052038215.1 Nitrososphaera sp. | reverse complement strand
ACGGATGGATTCAGCCGCCTCAGGGTCTAGTAGAAGTCATAGTAGTAGCTCCAGCCGATGATAACACTGCTGGGGTTTCCCGTCTTTTTTCTTCTTTTCTCTCTCAATATCATTGCTATTGTTATTATGCCATGTCTGCGACAGTATACTAACCAGGCTAGATCATGGCCCCACTATCTTGCAATTTTCTGCAAGCCTGCTAAATTCTGCAAGCTCGGGAAGATACCCTTTTTCAATCAATAATGGTAACTCTTGGCTGACAGATAATTATATCCGGTTCTTGTTGTTGTTCTTCTGAGCTAGTTATTGCTGCTTATTATATCTATATTTCAAGTAGTAAAGTATATTGACCCAGTCAGTAGCCTCTTAACTTAGGAAGCAGTTAATCCCAAGCTTGGCACCCAAGCTTAGGAATAGTCTAGGTTATTCTTATAGATAAACGCACATCTTCAAGACCATGAAGCATATAGTCTTTTTGCCAGCAGCTGTAGCAACCGTAGCTGTTTCTAGTCTGGCTCCGATTTTTCCAGCAATCTTCGCGCAAGACGGAGACGACTCATTGCAGCCGTTAAGCGACAATGAAACATCGACAACGGAATCATCAATTAGTAACGAGACAGACTTTAGAAATGCAATGCGCGATTTGTGGGTCGATCACATAGTCTATACAAGACAGTTTATCGTGGACAGTGCAGATGACCTTCCGTCTCTAAATGATACAACCAATAGGTTGCTAAAGAACCAAGAAGACATTGGTGATGCAATAAAGCCGTATTATGGTGAAGAAGCGGGCAGCCAGCTGTCTGAGTTGTTGAACCAGCATATTTTGATTGCCGCTGACCTAGTCAACGCGGCAAAGGCCGGAAACGATAGCGCAGTAGCAGATGCAGATCAGAGATGGTCGCACAATGCAGACGACATTGCTGCATTTCTGGCAGGCGTCAATCCAAATTGGACTGAAGAAGAGCTAAGCTACATGCTGCATGATCATCTTAATGTGACAAGAGCTGAAGCAATTGCAAGATTGCAAGGTAACTATGCTGCAGACATAGAAGCATTTGATGACTACATGAACAGGCAATGCACATGGCAGATGCCCTATCTGATGGAGTAATAGCACAGTTCCCACAGAGGTTCGAGGACTAGGCATCATCAGC
>JBQGBZ010000134.1:0-1390 GCA_052038215.1 Nitrososphaera sp. | reverse complement strand
CGCTATGTGACGCAGGATCTTTTTCTATCCTTGGGGCGCGAGTTCGGGCACGATAATGATACCACCAGCACCGGCACCAGCATTGGGTTGGAATACAGCCTTAACCGCCACATGAAAGTGCGTGGCAGTAGCAGCGATCAGGGTGAAACCGCTGTCGACTTCCTCTGGCGCCTCGATTATTAATTGTGCTGCAGGGGTGACCTGTTGCTCTGCAGGCGCTCTCGCGGCTCTGGTGGACACCAGAAGCGAGGTACGGGCAGCATCTGCAGGCTTCTGCCATGTAAGTGCCTAAACAAAAGTTCTTTGGTAAAATATGACTCTGTATGAAGGACGATTGTATGAAATTCTCGCAATACTTCACCTTTCACTTCTGGAGCTGTAAGCGTGAGATATGTACAGCCTCTCACAGAACATCAACGGCAGACTTTAGAAGACATCAGGAAACGTGATCCATCATCCCGAGCCCGGATGCGGGCACATAGTATTCTTCTCAGCTCACGGCGGATAACCATCAAAGAAATTGTCAAAATATATCAGGTGGATAGAGATACGGTTGCCTCATGGATCAAGAAATGGGAACAACATGGTGTGGAGAGCCTGTATGATAAACCCCGTTGCGGTCGACCATCTAAGTTGACTTTAGAAGAAAAAGAGCTTGCATACCAATATATTAAAGAAGAGCCACGCTGTCTGAAACAGGTTGTAGAACGCCTCAGTCAAAAGATAGCAAAGCGTCTGAGTATCTCTTCACTGAAACGACTTGCAAAAAAGGCACGCCTTCGATGGAAACGTGTGAGAAAATCCTTCAAGAGTCTGAGAGATCCCGAAGAATTTGCCCAGGATCAGCAGGACCTTGAAGCCTTACAAAAGCAGGAAGACCAGGGAGAACTTGATTTGTATTATTTTGATGAATCAGGCTTTACTCTCGATCCCTATATTCCGTATGCCTGGCAAGAAGCTGGGAGTGTCATAGAAATTCCTGCCCTCAAAGGGAGCCGAATAAACGTGTTGGGATTGATGAATAGAAAGAATGATTTGCATCCTTATATCTTTGAACAATCAATCAATACCTCTGTTGTGGTAGCTTGTTTAAATGACTTTTGTAAAAACATCAAGAAAAAAACAGTTGTTGTTATGGATAATTCCTCCATACATCGCAGTGAAGAATTTGAAGAATGTATTGCTCGATGGAGGAAGAAAGGCTTGATTATTAAATATTTAATACCTTATGCTCCTGAACTCAACTTGATAGAAATCCTGTGGCGGCACATCAAATACCGCTGGTTACCTTTTTCCGCTTATCAGTGTATGGAGGCTCTCCGAGAGGCATTGGAACGCATCTTAAAGGAGTTCGGGTCAAAATACCAGATTACTTTTGCCTAAGTACTTA
>JBQGBZ010000133.1:0-3400 GCA_052038215.1 Nitrososphaera sp. | reverse complement strand
TTTGGGAATATAGTATTTGTTCAGAACAATCAAGCCCTTCTTTACTAGTAGATAGTCAGCTAGTATTGAGCGCAAAAATCCTACTCTCTTGCCATCAACTGCATATACTGGTCTGTTCATAAGCTGGGACCAGTCAGAGAAGGGGTCATGGTCTAACATTTCAATAACAATGAAAGCTTATCTGCTGTATTAACATTAAACTTCACATGTTTTTCAATGAACATTATCTAGGTATAACCCCTGTAGAGTGGTATATACTTGTTAGATGAGCGTCTATGCATGTACACATTGGCAGTTCAATCTCTGTCCTTCTCTGACACCATCATCACGTCATCCTATAATTACAAATATCATTCTGACTCATGAATTTCGAGATTGAAATTGCGAGCAACGCTTACAACTATGCTACTGCTATCTCTACTATTTATGATGGCTATTAATCCTGTTTCGCTTCGCGCTGAAGGGCAGCTCTCTCCCTATAGAGAGAAAAGCATGTTAGATAATACTATTTTCTTCTTGTTAGATGAAGTTGAATATACTTTTGACATATACGGTGCACAAATTTTCCCCAATGATCAATTAAAGTATAGCATACTCACAGAATATAATCAGTCAGTTTACATATTTCTCATTTGAGCTTTGCGATAATGGATCATACTATTAATGCATCAGATGTACAGATACATGTCCAACCGGCGATGCTTGACAAAACAAAGACGCGACTTGATATCCAAATCTATGCCGCTACCGCAGACGTTACGGGTCAATTGATGAGCAAAAGCTATAACAATTTTGAGATAAGATCTCTATATGGCATATATGATAGAACTACTGAGAAAATGGTCGTTCATGTTCCATATAGTACTGTTTTCCCCCTCCTGCTACAGTAGTTGATTAATGATTCTGTATCTCCCAATTAGGGTTAAAGAAGCGCTTAGCATCATGGATGTTTCGAATCTTCAATGTACTATAAGATGAACTATGCATGAAATTACGACTTATTTCTAAAAATTTGAAGGGCCTGTTCTAATCAATTTAATTAGATGAACATTTTAACGTAAAATCATGATAAAATGTTAGCAGCAAAGCATTTTTACAATGGCTTAATGGACAGTTAAATATATAGCGGACCCCCTGCTGACACTTGAAGGGAAGCTAATAATCTCTATGTCACAAACAGTCGACTCCAAAAAAGCTAGTGTCAATGTTAACCACGATAAACAACAATCTGTCGAACTTTCATCAGCGTCACAGTTTTTTGATATCAAGACCATACAAGATAAGGGTGGTTTTAGTCCTGGTAAAGGCCTTGCTTCGTATCTAGGTTCCTGCCGGTCATCCCTTTGGTTCATTTTTGGTCTACTGCATCCGAGGGTTATCTTTGAATTCTTTATCCATATTGCAGGGTCAAATCTCATTGGACTGCCTAAGAGGTCGAGGATAGTATCATTCGGAGTGCCATTTTTTTTTATTATCTTGTTGGTCAATTTACCTATAGCTGCTGCAGGACAGGAGGATGAGGTCGAGGAAGATGCTGAAGCTGAGGAGGAAGCTGGAGTTGTCCCTCGAGCTGATCGTAGAATACCAGCAGACGATATGCCGCCTGCAGTAAATGATCCAAATCTTGAAGCAGAGGAGATTGTTGATGGTTTGATTTATCCAACAGCAATGGCCTTTCTAGGTAATTCTAGCGATGACATCATAGTGACTGAGAAGGACAATGGCACTGTACGGAGGATAATTGATGGTGTGCTTCAACCAGAGCCGCTAGTCGATGTTGCCGTTGCAAACAATAATGGTACCAACGAAAGGGGCTTGCTCGGGATGGCTGTTGCCAAGCAGAACGAAACTACTACGTATGTCTTTCTTTATTATACCGAGTCTGGAGGAGGACAGGACGGAGATGACGCCAATGGAATAGTATCAGCTGGCAACCGTCTTTACAGATATGAGTTGGTAGAGAATGCAAATGGTAACTCCACCTCGGCTGAACTCATAAATCCAGAGCTCTTATTAGACCTTCCCGCCAGACCAGGTCCTCGTTACAACGGTGGCCCGCTATTAGTTAGTCAGAATCAGAATGATACAATCGTCTATCTTATGATAGGAGATTTGGATCACCGGGAGAGTCAAGCTGAGAATTATGAGGATGGCCCGCCACCAGATGGAACAGGCGGCATACTGGCAGTTGACGTTGAAGGCAACCCGTTGCCAAATCCTGTACTTGTTGAGCAAGTCAATGGTGAGGAAGAGAATGGTGAGGAAGAGAATGGTGAGGAAGAGAATGGTGAGGAAAATATCGGAATGTTGCCCTACTATTTTTCCTATGGCTTACGAAACGGCTTTGGCATGGCCTTTGACCCCGTCACAGGGTATCTATGGGATACAGAAAACGGGCCAAACTGGTTAGATGAGATCAACCTTGTGCTGCCGGGATTTAATAGCGGTTGGGCAGCTATACAAGGTCTCACTTCAGCACCAGAGAACGAGGGAGCTGATCCAGAGGAAGATCTAGTGGACTTTGGCGGAACAGGGGTGTATAGAGACCCAGAATTTGTATGGCAAAACCCAGTAGGTGTGACAGCAATCAATTTCCTAAATTCCACAGCACTAGGGGAGCAATATACAAATGATATGTTTGTAGCAGATATAAACAACGGCAGGGTATATCATTTTGATCTAAACCAAGATAGAACAGGTCTACTTCTTGAGGGAGTGCTCGAGGACCGAGTGGCCAATACCGCTCAAGAGCTGGATAGTGTAATATTTGGGACAGGATTTAGAAGCATTTCAGATATTGAAGTTGGACCTGATGGTTATCTGTACCTATTGTTATATGGGCCTGGAAAAATATTTAGAATAGCTCCTGCTGAGGCACAGGGTTGAAACTGGTGAGGGAATAAAGAGCTAAAATTGCTTTTATACTGACAAAAAATTTGCCACTGCGAGATTATTATAACTCCCTCATGCTATTTGCCGTTTCCTTTTGTTCTTTTGCTCACTTTTGACGTTGTCATCACTAGGCATTATGTTAGTCTTTCATGTTTTAAGCATCATGTAAATTCTTGCCAAGTAACCACCAACTTTGGGTTACAGCTCGTCAAGCCTTTGATATCTCAAGATCCAGTCAAATGTCTAGATGGAAGGCAAACCGTTCAACTTCAAATGCGATCCTGATTATGTTGAAACCGAAAAGCATTGCGCTTTAATCCCAATTGAGCAGATAGTGTTCCGCAGATCGCAGACCAAGCAATAATCATTTAATATAAGCCACGGGATACAAACTCGTATGCCAGGAGCCTATGTTATGATCAATACACTTCCAGGTATGGAAAAGCCAGTCCTTCACCAGATAGCTCAGATACCCGGCGTCGTATCAGTCGAGGGTGTCTTTGCCGAA
>JBQGBZ010000132.1:0-3324 GCA_052038215.1 Nitrososphaera sp. | reverse complement strand
GAAGAGCTGAAAATACGATATTCCCTGTATCATTCCATACCTTCCGAGTCATCGAGGTTTTGCTAAGCTATATTGATTGATTTTTAATCTAATGTTGGTAGTTATTGCTTTTGGGTATCATCGGCTAGAGCTGGCTTGAGTATTCTTTTTAGAAGTTTCTCTCAACCTATTTGATTTACCTTGTCTTCTTTCTTCTTTCTTTATTTTTAGTAGCCTTGCCCTTCGTTGATAGCACTACCTTTCCTCGTTTTTGTGTTCTCAACTTTGCGAACTCTTTTCCTTGTGCTCGCTCTACCGTGGAGACTTGGCGCTGTACCTGCATAATCTGTTTTTGAGAATCTTTAACTACCGATTGGAGATGCCTTAGTTGCTCTGCAGTTTTTTCTATACCTTTTTGGATGTTTGTTAAAGACTTCAGATTCTTTTGTACTTCGATGACTAGATCTTGTTGACGTTTGGCTCGTCTAAGCAATTGTAATAATAATACCTGTTCCTGGGACATTGTAGGCGCTAGTTGCGGTTCTTGTTTGACTGCATCTTGCTCTATGATCTGTTGTTCTTCTTTAGGTCCTTTATCCTCATCTGTAACATCTTCCTCTTTCGGCTGGTCTCTGTTTGAATTAGATGAAATTGATTCTTCTTCACTTGCATCATTACTCGAGTGTACTGCATTCTCTGTATTTTCTTCCTCCACGTTTGTTGGTAAGGTAGAGGTCGTGCTATGTTCGTCTCCTTCTTGTTGTTGTTCTTGAACCTCGTAGTGATTAAGCGATTCTTCCATACTGCTAACTCTTTGAATGTCCTCTTCATTTGGCAAGCGCTCATTGGACATATATATACATCTATAGAATAATTAAAAATAAGATATTAAAATTGTTTTTGGAGGTCTTCAGATTTAATTTATTATGTAAAAAGGTATAGTTACTGATATTTTCTTCTTGGGTTAGATGCTTTCTCCATGATAGATCTGGCAATTCTTGAGATGATCCATATTAGGATGGCTTTTCTGATCACAGCTATATTATGCACAACATGCTTTAAAGTCCACGTGCACTCTCAAGATGCAGCGAATATTCGACCTTGGTCTTGAGATATCATATACCTAAACACAAACGGAACAAGAGCAAATAGTAAGATATGTCCGTCATTCAGTAGTCAAAGCACTAAGATGATGTGTAACAGCACCAGTATAGTCGAGTAAGAGCCAGCTTACTCATGCCGCTGCAGACATATCACACAATTTCGATTTGAATATCTGACTCCAAAATTTTTCGCTCCTGTGCCATTTCAAACATTTTCTCAAGTGCTCTCTTAGCATCCTCTCCCATGTCAGGTGTTAAGTTGTTAACATACATCTTCACAAACTTTCTTATTGTTTCTTTTGGCTGACTTCTGCCAAACTGCATTGCATATTCAAGTGCAGTATCAATATTGTCAAGGCCGAACCTAATAGATTTTGTAAACAGGTTACTGAATTCCTTTATTTGATCTAGACTCATGGTCTTAGTGCTTGCAACGTTAATTCCAAGCGGCACGGGTAAGTTGCCAGTACTCTTCGACCACCAATAGCCAAGATCAAGGACACTGGCAAACTTGGTCTTGTCATATGATATCTGGGCCTCATGTATAACAAGTCCCGCATCTGCATTTCCAGCAGCGACAGTGGCTGGCACTGTCTCAAATGGCACCACTTTTTCTTTGAACTTGCCAATTGCAAGTTTCAAGAGAAGGTTGGCTGAAGTAAGTTTGCCAGGAATCGCGATTGTTGCATTTTGCAATTGGATTGGGGATAGTGTGTTTTCTTTTCTAGTTATGACGATTGGGCCATAATTGAGCCCAAAGCTGGCTCCGCTCTTTAGTATGATGTAATTATTCAAATATGCATATGCATGAGCTGATACTGCTGTTACGTCCAGTTCGTGCTTTATAGCACGTCGATTCAGCGTCTCAATATCCTGTATGATATGCTTAATCACAAACACCGACCGGATCTTACCCGATGCAAGGGCATAGAACATAAAAGCATCATCTGCATCAGGAGTATGACCAAGAGTTATCTCCATTTATCATTTCTTTGCTCTCCATTATCATTATTAAACCCTGAAAGTGCGTTTGCCTTTTTATCTCTCGTCTAGAACAACATTTAATAATCCTGCATCAAATTTTTTTCGCTTGATCATATGCCAAAGTTTAAGTCAACTCAAGACATTTTGAGAATAATTGGTAATAAGGATCAGATCCGCAACTTTGGCGTCATTGCCCACGTTGACCACGGTAAGACAACCATGAGTGATAGCCTGCTGGCAGCATCGGGTATCATTTCTCCGTCTGTAGCAGGTCAGGCTCTGGCGCTTGACTCCATGAAGCTTGAACAGAATCGCCAAATGACAATTAGAGGAGCAAATGTCACGCTATTTTACGAAACAGAAGGGAAGGAATATGTTATTAATATGATAGACACCCCAGGTCACATTGACTTCACCGGCAGAGTAACCCGTGCACTTCGTGCGATTGATGGAGTGGTGGTTGTTTCAGACTCTGTTGAAGGTATCATGACTCAGACAGAGACTGTTACAAGGCAGGCCTTAGAAGAGCGTGTACGGCCTGTGCTTTACATTAACAAGATAGACAGGCTTGTCAAGGAGTTAAAGCTGAATCCTGACGAGATGCAAAGATGGTTGTTCAATATAATCAATCACTTTAACCAGCTTGTTGACATTTACGCCGAACCTGAAATCAAGGAAAAGTGGAAGGTAAGTATTCAGGGCAACAGCGTAGCCTTCGGCTCTGCCAAGGATAGATGGGGATTTAACTTTAGGATGGCCCAAAAGAAGGGTATTAAGTTCAAGGATGTTTATGACGCTTATACGAGCAACGATCCTAACGCCATCAAAGCACTTGCGGAAAGAGCACCGCTGTCCAATGCAATACTTGGAATGGTTGTAGAGCACCATCCGCCACCACATGTTGCACAAAGATACAGAATTCCCAAGATTTGGCCTGGAGAACTCAACTCTGACATTGGCAGGGCCCTAGTAGAGTGTAATGAAAAGGGACCTGCGCTCATGATGGTGACTACGATTAATGTTGACCCTCAAGCTGGTAGAGTTGCTACAGGAAGGCTTTACTCTGGAACTATCAAGGACGGTGACGAAGTCTATCTTATAGACGCAAAGAGGCCTGGTAGAGTCCAATCTGTCAATATTTACATGGGCAATACTCGAGAGATTGTGAGCTTTCTGCCAGCAGGAAACATTCCTGCGCTGCTTGGTCTTGACTATGCGGTTGCAGGCGAAACTCTCTCGACTGTAAAGGGGTCAGTAG
>JBQGBZ010000131.1:0-12665 GCA_052038215.1 Nitrososphaera sp. | reverse complement strand
AGTTACACAGACTACGATAAGGTATGAGGTCTTTCTTAGCGGTGCTCAATTGAAACAGTATCTAATAGCTCTATCCATCCATGGCTTGCTTAGCTATAACCCAACAAGCCATAGGTATAACGTTACAGAAAAGGGTCTACGATTTCTTCAGATCTACTATGAGTTAAGAAATATACTGAATCAAGATAACAACAACAACAATAACATATCATGGAGTACTGAGAAAGAAGAAAAAGAATGTCTAACAGCGATAAAGATGGCACGCATTGGTGCCAATAATAACAACAATAAAGACGAACCTCTAGATAGATTACTTGTCGTAGATGATGATCCCGATATACTCCAACTTCTCAAATTGGCTCTTCTAAAGGAAAAAAGGTTTTTAGTGGATGCTTTCACAAATCCAGAAGAGGCACTTCAAAGCTTTAAAGCCAATGCAAAAGCCTACCGTCTAATGCTATCAGACATACGAATGCCTTCAATTTCTGGAATACAACTAGCAAGAAAAGTCAAAGAGATTAACTTGAATGTCAAGGTTGTCCTGATTACTGCTTTTGAGCTAGGAGACAATGAATTCTCTGAAGCATTTCCTTCCAACAAAATTGATGCGTTCCTTCAAAAGCCTATTGGTATAGGTGATCTTACTAACAAGGTATTGAGTCTTTTATAGACGAAACTAAGACAATGATAAATGCAGATTGACCATCATGTCGGTAGAGGATATTCAAAAAAAGTTGAATCCATAATTTTGCAAAAGAGAGTTCTACTGATGAATAAGTAATACACCTTAACTAGCCTGAAATGCAATGATAAGACAGGCAATTTTGACCTTATTTCTCCAGTCAGTCTCTTTTACTTAGAATGATAAGATAGCTTCATTTTGCTGTAGATTACGCTGTCGTTGTTCTTGACGTCTCATAATGAAACATTGACTGCCTACTTTATAGGATGTGTATAATGTTATCATACTCTACCCAACTATAGAATATAACCCAAAGCCAGCAAAAAGCCAGTAATCCTTGAGTAAGTTACGGTTGAAGCCATCGCAGTCACTATATTATCGATACCCTGAGGATCTTTTCTCAAGGATAAAGCTGATTTTATGGCAAAAGGCATTGATACAAAACTGATAAGAGAATAAACTTTAGTTAACCCGAAGAAGATACCTCCAGCAATCAAGGCATAGGCCGCAATTATGAATAAGGGAAAAATCGTTGAAGCTGTCTTTCTTCCAAGTATTATCACTAGAGTACGGCGACCTTTTGACTTATCTGCTTCATAGTCTGGAAATGAATTGATAAAGAGGACTGTTGCAGATAGGATGCCGACTATTGCTCCGCAGTATATAGCCGCTGGCTCCAACACGGCGTTTTGGACGTAAAGGGATCCAAGCACAATCATCGCCCCCTTGATGGCTACAAACAGCTCACCCAATCCCGCATTTACGATTCTTGTAGAATAAAAGTAGATGGCAATGACTGCAAAGCCCAGTATAATCGCTATAGTTACCCCACGCACTACAATAAAGTATGCTCCGATGGATGCGCCCAAGATCAGAAACACTAATCCAGCTATGTATACAGTCCGTGGCGCCAACAAATTTTCGGGGAGGACGCCTGTCCCTCCACTGAACTTTGTCCTTTTCGTTGCGATATCTATTCCTCGCTTATAATCCCAATAATCATTAAGTAGATCTACGCTTGCATGCAAAAAAATGACGCCGACGTATGTTAGGATTGCATAAATTGGATCTATGGTATGGTATTTCCAGTAACTAATTGCAAGACCGTTGCTCACTGCAATTACTGATGCTAGGAGAAATCGGATCCGAATAACTCGTAGCCATGTAGAGAGCACTTATCTCTTTCAATATGCAGGTGAGCTGTTATTATTACTATGTTTTTTGAATTCATTGAGGAACGCACCTATAGTACATTATACCGTTAACCGTGACATCCTCTATTCGAAACTTCTTCTTCTTGCCTGTTATTGCGCTTGCAAGATCAAATATTCCTAGTTTTAGCATAGAGTTATTTACGTTAGCCTCTGAAATACCGGTTGCTTGTGCTATCTCTTTTGCAGAATAGCCTTTATCCGAGTTTCTGCACAAGAATTGAGCAATGATTGTTCCAACATTTTTGTAAGCGTCAAACTCAGCAGCATCTATAGGCATATTATTCCAACGACAGTAGATTCTATAAAGTTAAGGCTCTATTACACCTGTGCTTTCAAGTGGCTTACGGCCCATAAAACCCTCCTCCTTTCTATGCCAGAACTTGATCTTGTTTTCCCCTACTTTCCAACATAGCCAGACCTCTTCATCGAACCTCCTTGAAGGGAAATCGAGCAATCCTTCATCCACGCTTTTTATTATTACACCTGTCGCCTCAAGCTGCTCTATTGCCTTGTACAAATTGGTGACAGCAGTGTTAAGCTCCTGTTTTTTCTTTATAAATCCTTCAAAAGGACTACCAGAGTCAATTATTGTCTGGATCTCCTCTTGCAAGGCAACAACATGGTTCTTTTGCATTATGATGTCCTCAAATAAACGCTTGACTTCAGGCAGTGCCTTGTCCGCAGTCTGTGGCGTATACAGCGTAAACATTAACGTAATTTTGTTCAATTTTGAGATAATTTATGCTTTTAGCACCCGATGATGCGACAGCCTACAAATTTAGAATGAATCGTACCACGTTTTCAAAACATGCATGAGTTGCATCCTTAAATTTGACAAGATCAAGAGGTATGAATATTAAATATTTCAGCTTCTAACACGAAATGCACCGAAATTAAGTCGTAATATACACACAAAAAATCAGCATCAAGTGGTAAATGAATTATGCTAATTTCTATCCTGCAAAGCCCCTCGGATCTTGTAAGGGCCCTGAGATCTTTGTAGGTTCGTATGTTCATAGAGTTACTCTCTCCCTCTCTTCAAGGTGTTGCAATCCTTAAAAGGAGTATAAATTACTTCATTTCATGGTAGAACCTACGCTTGAAACTGAGCAGGTTATGGCACCGAACGTGAATGCCATAGAAGAACAGGAAAATCCAGTTCCGTTCTTGGAAGATGAAATAGAATGTCCTCGTTGCCATGGTAGCATGACGCTATGTTCTGACTTTGACAATCTGTATTATGTCTGCGAAGAATGTGACTTTTGTCTCTACACAATAAAGAAAGCTGCATTATAAAAAAAATTATTAGGTATTGTAGTGCTCCTAATTGATGGTTGATTGTAAACCGTTATGAATTGGAGAGATTCCATGGGACTAGATCTTCCAAGTTAGTTCTTTCTACATTGTCAGCTGCAATTGACAGTGTAAGGCCTGATTCGCTCATAAAGCGTGCTGTAAAATTCAGCAACAATGAACTAACAGTACGTGATATATATGGAAATGTCGCAACATTGGCGGATTTTGAGCATGTTTACATTGTTGGTGCGGGTAAGGCAGCATCCAGCATGGCCTTTGCTATGTGCTCTATCTTGGATGACAAGGTTGCGGCTGGCGCTATTACTGTTCCATATGGGATCAAATCCAAAAAGAATCTCAAGAGGGTATTAGTGACTGAGGCCTCACATCCAATCCCTGATGATTCAGGGATAGAAGGCACTAAAAAAATTCTATCACTCCTAGGAAAAGCTGATGAAAATGATCTTGTAGTTTTCTTAATTTCTGGAGGTGGCTCGGCATTAATGCCTATGCCCGCATCTGACATCTGTTTGGCTGACAAGCAGAAAATCACAGGGTCTCTCCTTCGCTCTGGAGCATCAATTCATGAGATAAATGCCGTACGAAAACATCTATCCGCTGTCAAAGGAGGCCAACTCCTGCGATACGTAAACCGATCATGCGCTCTACTATCGCTGATCCTCTCCGATGTGATAGGCGATGACCTCGGGGTAATTGCTTCAGGCCCAACCTATCCTGATAGATCGACTTTCAGTGACGCCTTAAATATTTTGAGAAAATATCGCATAGAACGTCCAGTTGCTGCTGTTGAATACCTTACCAAAGGTGTTGGAGGCAAGGTACCTGAAACTCCAAAGCCGCAAGAGGCGGTCTTTTCTCGAATACATAACATGCTTATAGGAAATAACACTATTGCATGCAAAGCAGCCGAAGCTTATCTCAAAAAACACGGCATGCAGACAGTAAACCTTGGATCGGATTTTAATGGCGAGGCCAAAGAGTTTGGATTATTTTTGGCACGACTTACGTTAGACCTCAGATGCAAGCGTCTAGCATTAGTTGCTGGCGGTGAAACCACTGTCAGGCTGGGCAAGAGCAAAAGTGGTCTTGGCGGGAGGAATCAAGAAGCGGCACTTACGTGTTTGGCTGAGGTTGATCGAGACGATATTGTAATAGCGTGCATAGGAACCGATGGAATAGATGGCAACTCCGATGCTGCCGGCGCAATCGTATCACCACAGACAATAATGCTTGCCAAAAAGATGAACCTGAAGAAATATCTTAATAGGCACGATAGTTATCACGCTTTCAAAAAGTTGAATTCACTCATCTTCACCGGTGTTACTGGAACCAATGTAAACGATATTGCAATTGTCTGTGTTGATCCTAACTAACTAGGATTTACGTTATCTCATATTGCAATTGCTGCAAACAATAGTGATAGCAGCATCAGATGACGTCACTATACCTCTTTTTACAAAGGAGCTAGTCTGCAGAGCTTACTGAGGACCAATATGTATATCGCCTGTTTACAAATCCATAAAATAAGGGAAGAACCACAAGTCTTGAAATATGGGAAAAAGCTTCGAAGACTGCGAAATCAGAAGAGCTGGCAATATTGTATTATTGCATCAAATACAATTTTAAGCGAGGAAAAATTTGTGCCAAGTTATGCCCTTGAGGGAGGGGATTTCGTAAGCAAATCTCTATCCGCACAGAGAAGTCTAGATGCCAACAATAGAAACAAAGTATTTTCTTAAAACGCTGTTAATATCTCACACGTACGTCGCCTGCTATTACCTTGATATTGTCGCAGACATTAGTTCTAACCAAAAGTGATCCGTCATCATTCACACCCACAACCACGCCTTCAATAGTCCAATCATTGTGTATCACTTCAACTTTTTGAAGAAATATATCTGAGTTCTTCTTCCACTGCTCTATTATAGTGCAAGGGATACTGTTCTTCAGTTGAATATGATAGTATTCAAGTCGTTCAAGTATCTCCTTTGTTAAACCAAGTATGCCTATTTTGTGCCCGAGTTCATCGCTCAAAGAGGTGACCTTGATATGCCTTTCAAGGTTTGAGGACAATGCTAACGAGTCAATATTAACGTTAATTCCAATACCAATGACAGCATAGTTAAACCGCTCAGCCTCCATGCTAATGTCGATGAGAATCCCGGCCACCTTCTTGCCCTCTATCATGATATCGTTTGGCCATCTTACCTTAGGATTAAGGGGTGTAGTTTTTTTGATTGAGTCACAAACTGCCAGAGCGGCCGCAAACGGAAGGACGGTGATATTGGAAGCGGGAATTGGTGGTCTTAAGATTACCGATAACCATATTCCTCCCTTAGGCGATAGCCACTTTCGGTTTACTCTGCCACGTCCACTCGCTTGCTGTTCTGCAATAATTACCGTACCGTCTGAACTGGGGTTTTCCTCAGCAAGCGAAATTGCAAGGTTCTGAGTCGATTCGACATTATGCCGATAGATTATTTTATCCTTACCTATAACTAAGGTGTCAAGCACCTTTACCAGCTCCCATGGCAGGGGAAGATCCGTCTCTCCGGCAAGCCTATACCCCATTTTGGGACTCGACTCAATATAATATCCGTATTGGCGTAGGAGCTTTATCCACTTTGCAACTCCGCTTGTTGAAATACCAGTCTCCTTTGCTAGAGTTCTTCCTGAAATGTACCCTTTTTGCCATCTTAGCAAGGAGAGCAGATGCTCCTCTTCAGGCATTTGACCTTAGAGCGCATTACCAGATATAATTACCGTTTGGCAATTCTGTAAATTTTTTGCAATTCTTAGCCCTTAATGTCTTATTTCGATCAATTCTGATCGTCTAGGCTGTAGGTCACAATGCGGCGGATACTGAAATCATGTTCTTATTCTCTTTTAGTTCTAATGTTGATTTTTCATGTTCTTCTTATATCAAGAAGAAATACAGATGCATCTCATGCCACGACCACTCTCACTGCTTGCCTCTAGGGTGCAACCGACTAAATTCTTTTTGATTGATTCTTATCAAACTATAGAGAAAATAAAGATCTTCATTGATTCTTATGCATTGCAATCGCGATCCAAAATGATGGTGGGTGGGATTATATCATTACTCTGAGGCCTCTGTCGAAAGTCCTGTCCAAGTTGTCGCAGAGCAATAATAATAATAGTAATAACAACTAGGAAAACTATAGTAGGTCCTACATACATCACAGATGTATTATCCAATACATATTCTCTTTTGACTTATTCATCAATTGCTTGATTTACTTGAAATTTGCATTCTATCTCTTGTTTCTTTTTTCTGCTCCTCCTATTTATGTCACGTATTTCCTATTCTAATGGGCCTTTGAACTTGTTATGGGAGTATCAGCTGGAATGTTGTTTCCCTTTTCTCTTGGGACAAGCGCAAGTAAAGGGGGACTCGACAACAATGAGTGTTATAAATGTTAGCTTTATCTGGAAGCTAACTTGTGGTTCCTCATAGCCCTGTAGCTAATTTTTGGTAGCTATATTATATAGTTAAATCAAACTTATTCTATCGTCTGGTCTGCTAATTTGATTCTCCTACGATTTATACCCTCTGAATATCCCTTTTTTATGTGAAAAATCGTACGAGACTTGATATCATGGCGATTATTCTAGAATTTGCTAATGGTGGGATAACAAAGACAAAGCTACTCGCTCGTGTTAACCTCACAAGTGAACAGCTCAGGCAATATCTCGACATTCTTCTCACAAAAAAGCTGATGGTACAACTCGCTGACGCAGATAGAAGGCATATGGCTTATAGGACCACAAAAAAGGGGATAAGGTATCTCTCAATTTACTCGACGCTAAAAAGCATTGCAGTCTTCCAACAGGACAAACACTAGCTAGTTTTATCGTTATCGTTCCATTTGTAATAGACGGTGCCGCCACGACACACTGAATAAACATTCGATTTACCTCCACTAAGTGAACTTGTGACTTCAAGCTCCGCCAACAGTCGTTCAATCTCGTAATCCTTCTTCATTGGGGCAAGGAGATTCAAGATCTCTTCCCTTGAGTACATTCTTGAAGGCTCATGACAGAGTATGTTATGTATTTCCTGCATCAGCTCTCTTGGTGGCATGAAACTCACTTTTTCTTTGTTCTTGCAGAGACTATGGATAGTACATCGCGGTCCTTTAGCTGGTAGTTGACAGGCAACCTAATCCCGTCCCTTCCATCAAGAGCATATAATAAACCCTTTGCGAGCTCAGTATGGACCTCCTTTGCCAGATCCTCCACCGTCGATCCTGACCTCATGAGATATACATCTGGGAGTACGTTCCCATGCTTGTCTGAGAATTTTTGGATGTCTGCAACCGGGTAGACGGCATTCATCTTGAGCAACTTGAATACCGCCACATTTATTGCAAACTGCACGCCAGTTCGCATATATTCGCCCAAGATGTCTTTGCGTATGAAGTTGAGTGCCCATTTCTGTTTGTCAGTAAGCTTTGTCTGATCATTCATTTCAAAGCGCTCATCTCCCGGAATGTATCGAATGATGCCTTTACTCTCTGCACGTCTGAGTGTAAGTTCCGCGTCAGCACTTGCAGGTATTATAATAACATCACGGTACTCTTCGCGCAGATGCTTAAAGTTCTCAGTTGCCGTAGGAAGGTCGACTTTGTTTGCAACAATGAGAGTAGGCTTTGAAATTTCGCGCAGGCTCCAACAAAAGTCCTTGCTCTGCTGTATTCCAAAGTTCTCAAATACAGTCTCCATAAGATTGTTCTGTGCAAGCGCAAGCTTGACGTGATCTTCTTTTACACCAATGCCTCGGAAAACTTCTGTTATTGCAGCCACTGTATTCATCCCTGAGCCAATGGCCCGAGATATCTTGTCCCTGTTCGCCTCAAAAAGCTTTAGATACCACATGACAAGCTCTTCCTCGATATCTGCAACATCTGCAACGGGATCACCAGTGCCTGGCTCTGCGATCTTGCCTGATGCATCAATGCTTCCTGATGCGTCAACTATATGCAGCAAGGCGTCTGATTGTGCAGCTATTGTCAAGAATTGGTTGCCAAGTCCCTTGCCTTCCCACGCGCCTTTAATGAGACCAGGTAGGTCGACAAGCTCAACTGGAATAAATCTCCACCCATCTATACAACGAGAGTTCTTGGGATTATCCTGCAGGTTAAACTCCTTGTGAACACAATGAGTTATTGCATGAGCGTTGCCAACTGCAGGCTTCTTAGTGGTGAATGGATAATTCGATATCTCTGCAGTCATAAGTGTAGCAGAATTAAAGAACGTAGTCTTGCCCGTGTTTGTCTTTCCAATCAGCCCTATCTTGATCATAGTTTTTCACTCTATTTTTTCGTTTATATACACTCTTCTCAATGGACGTGTTGACAGACGACTGCGAGGTATCCAATTAAACCCAAAAACCCTCCAAGCAATGATAAATGAATAAAAAACTCGCCCTTGTACGCTAATGAAAATTTTCTCCGCTTATAGAGTGGAATTGAGACCTCCATCTACACCGTATTATTATGGCATTGCTAACGGATAAGACTTGCTGTTTGCTCATTCAGTAAGAAAAGTTTTCTACTCGCTTCTCTGTTATTTTTATTGATTGCAATATGATTCTATGTGGTATCTTCAAAGTGAACTCCAATTCTATAGAGTATGTGTTCTTCTTGACACTATTTATCACGTACAAAGTGGGTGGTTTTAGCTTAATTAACCGTTAAACTCATCTTATCTGGTCCTCAATAAAAATAATAAATAGAATAGTTTCTTTGCATTCGAGAGCACCTGGCTGGTTGGTTGGCAAAGCCTTCTTTATGTGAAGAAGTTTGATATCGTTTTGCAGCGCCGTGTGTCATTGATGCATATATATAACTTATCGCTGCGTAAAGACCGCTTTTCACGTTTCTTTTTTTGAGAAAATAGATTAGTGATATTCATTTAATTTTTCATGATAGCTTTACTATCATTAACCTGTTACTTATCTAACCTTTCCAGACCCATTTTAATCTCATCACAGCGCCAAGACATCTCACTTATCTGGTCCGCAGTCAGTTCTGACTCCCATTTATCCAGAACTGTCTTGCAAATTCCTGCAGCATTATATATTATTGACCAATACGGATGATGCTCTGCAGTTGTGTATGCTAGCTCCATCACCTCTCCTAGACCCGAAGATGCCCTTTTGATATGTTGGGATGCTTCACCATAGATTCTGACCATGCTGGCGTCTTTATCCACGCTTATTTTAACAAATATATTTTGCTTTTGAAGTTCTTCTAGAACGCCTTGAATGGCATCTAAAACCTTGTCTATATCTGACATGAGATCATAATGATAAGATACCTATTTGTATAATTTAACTCAGTCACTGAACAACCTCCTATGCTCTGCCATCATGCATCTATTATAAACTGCAGAGATATCTTTTTCCATGACCAAGTCCTCAGCTTCTTTGCTATAGATACCCTCTTGCATCCAAATCACTTTGATGCCTTCCTTTTTTAGAGTATCTTCAACGACGGTAGGAACATCCTCTGAACGTCTGAAAATGTCGACAACATCTACTTTATCTGGTATGCTACTGACTGTAGGATATGCCTTGCGTCCCAAGATTTCTGTAGCTGAGGGGTTAACAGGGATAACGTTGTAGCCGTGATCAATTAGGTACTTGGGTACATAATGTGCTGCTTTGCCTTCATTTTTTGACATTCCTACCACCGCGATATTTTTGAATGTATAAAATTTCCTTATTTCGTCATCTGTGTGAGAGTCTCTTTTCATGTTATTAATTTCATTTCTAGATTATTTAAACGGACTATGAACCGATCATACCTGGCAATTTCCATGGAGTTCGATAAGATTGAACTATCTCAATGCTTGGCTCTGCTGTGACTCTCACGTGGTCAAGCTGTACTCCTTCAGGAGGCGAAAGGTTTAGCATATCGCCAGGCTGAAGGATATCTATTGTAGGCTCTCTGTTGCTTCCATAATCAACAAGTATATTTGTAAGAGGCAGCCTGCCAGTATTCTTTACGACTACCCTCGCATTTGTAAAGAGTGATTGCTCGTCCTTGAGAGCATCTACACTCAGGTCATAATCTTTAGTAGGCAGGGTAGAAGCAAACATTGCGACAAGGGCGACAGCAATTATGCCAGCCGCTATTATCACAATTAGTGCTATGTGCATCAGAAAAGATTAAGTTTGAAAATATTTAAGCTCTTATTCGCCCTTCATCTGTATCCTTGACTTAAACACTGGACGTATTCCAAGGGGCGCATAATTACCGGTAGAACAAGTAAAGCAAAGCTCTTCCTCGGGCATCCCTATTGCCTCTGCCAGATTGACGGTGTCATTATAACCGACATAGTCCGCACCTACTACATGGGCAACATAAGACCCTATCCTGGTGCTTGAATCTTCAGTAGCTCCTTGCTGGTAAGCAATTAATTCATCCTGGGATGGAAAGTCGATGCCCGCATAGCATGGGTAACGTATAGGTGGATATGTAACTACAAGGCTCACCTTTTTTGCACCTGCCATCCTAAGTGTCCTGATTATCTCAGCAGAGCTTGTGCCTCTTACGATGCTATCGTCTACGACAACAACATGCTTGTTTTCAACCACCTCTGGGATCGGGATTATGCCCTTGTTTATCTCGAGCCTATTGTTTTGATATGGCTCAATAAAGCTACGCATCGAGCCTTTCTTGCTATACCTATCCTTTAGCAGGCCTTCCTCAAATGGAAGACTGAGCTCCTGTGCATAGCCTAACGCCGCTGGCCGTGCCGAGTCAGGGACTGGAATAATTACATCTGCATCTGCTAAAGGAAATTTCTTAGCAAGAAACTGACCGATTCTCTTTCTTGCGGCGTAAATGTTGATTCCTTCCATTATACTAGATGGGTGCGCAAAATAGGTATATTCAAATGCACAGTGGGCATGAGGCTTTTCATTGGCAAAATGCTGAGAACTCAAACCGGCGTTGCTAATTTTCAAGAGCTCGCCTGGCTCTACATCCCGCATTAATTGTGCTCCTACTGCTGCAAGTGCACATGACTCTGATGCGACGATATAGGTATTGGTTTCTCTGTGATATCCAAGGACCAGAGGTCGAAAACCCCTTGGATCGCGGGCTGCATATACTGAGCCCTCATCTGTAAGAAATGTAAAGCAGAAGGAGCCAACCATCTCTCCTTTCAAGATGTGCATCGCTTCTGCCATGTCCTCTTTGTCAGCTAGGTGCACGACAAGACGTTGAGCCGCCACAAGAGTATCGCTCATCGTTTGTGGAGTAAAAGTGCAACCGCCTACCATGCCTGACAGCTCTTCGACATTAGCAATGGTGCCATTATGTGCAACACAGAGATCTTTTATTCTGAGAGGCTGGGCGTTTTCAATTGTGCTCTTGCCAAGAGTCGAATATCGGACGTGTCCGATAACAGTATGAGATTTGTATTTATTGATCACCCTCAGAAAGTCTGAGGCTGCGGAAGAGACGAGACCAAGCTTCCTGAAAGGTGGTTTGCCGGGAACTGCAATACCCCATGCTTCCTGCCCGCGGTGCTGCAGAGCTCGTAACGAGTCTATGGCAAAAGGTACGACATTATGCTCATCAAGAGAAAAGATCGCAATTACTCCACAGTTTTCATGAACCATCGCCGCCCCACCCCACGATGAAATAAACTAAGCGCTATACTATTAAAAATATATCTTCTTTATGAGTGCAGAATCCTTTCAAGCAAGTAAAATTTTGACTCTAATTGCTTCAAAGATAGTCTAATTATCTGTCTATTGCCCTTGATAAACTCAATATAAGTAGGCACGGTTTTACCTATCTCCGCAAATCGTACGCCATTACTGGAAAGTGTTTCATAGACACTTTTTGGATCCTTTGTGGCAATAATATACCTAGAGTGCGTCTCGGAGAATAGGAGTTCGTCTATCTGTTTGCATGAGGTTGGAATAGCGTCAAGCTGAACTTTGAATCCAATTGAGCCAGACATTGCCATTTCAGAAAGCGCAACTGCAAAGCCGCCCTTTGAGCAATCATGGGCGCAGCTAACAAGGCCCATTTTTATGAGGTTCAGCACGGCATTCATGTTCTGCCTATCCACCTCCAAATTCACCACTGGAACTTTCCCACCGGTTATCTTATGGAAGTACTCATAGTATTCGGAACCGCCCATTTCTGGCTGGGTATATCCAACAATAAAGATTGATTCATTTGCTGATAACGCCATCTGCATAAGATACCGTTGATTTTCGACTAGCCCCAATGTCCCTATGACTGGCGAGGGTTTGATGGGGCCCCGGGCAGTTTCATTGTAAAAACTCACCTTGCCCCCAACTACTGGCACCTCCATGAACTTACAGTAGTCAATTATGGCATTTATTGCCTGAATAAATGTCCAGTAAATCTCCGGCTCCTCTGGACTAGCGAACTGTAGGTGGT
>JBQGBZ010000130.1:0-1716 GCA_052038215.1 Nitrososphaera sp. | reverse complement strand
GATATGCATCAGTAGTCAGGCTGGAAGATCCGGGGACTATGGAAACGCCGGTAGTACTACTACCAGTAGCGCCTGTCCCTGCCGCCTCACCTGTGTCTGTTGCATTAGTCTCTGCTCCTGCTGCTGCCTCTGTTGCATTAGTCTCTGCTCCTGCTGCTGCCTCTGTTGCATTAGTCTCTGCTCCTGCTGCTGCCTCTGTTGCATTAGCATCTACTACCGCCAAGGTTTGGTTAGCTGCGGCGGCATCTGTTTCAGCCTCAGTTGCGTTAGCCGCGGGGCCAGCTGTTGCGTTTGCTGTCATTGGTGGGCCACTTACCATGTCACTTCCTCTCGGAGGTACCATTGTCCCTGCTGGGTGATCATCTGGCGTAGATTCCGGAGTTGCTAGGACTGCAAATGCTCCGCCTTTGAGCACGTTGTTCATTGCGTGATCGACACCAACATAGATGCCCTCATCTGGAAATACAGCTTCAATTACACTACCAGAGCCTGGGGGTACCCACCATGTCTCGTCGTTCAATACCTGGGTGCCATACCTATTCTGTACTGAGCCGTCGTGGACACTAATTATGCCAGATATGAAGTGGAACGATACTCCTTGATTTGGACCCGCAGCGAATATGTACCATCTTGTCAACTCGCCTGGCTGTACCTGGAATATCTCAGCTTCAGGGTTCAACTCGATCTGCGAAAATGCTCCTATCGCCGGGACGTACTTGTGAGCCATGCCGTTAGTCATTACGATGTCTGGATTTCCTGCAAGGAATTTGTTCAGATCTAGCGTTCCTGTGCCATTTGCTGGCATAAAGAGGCCTTCGACATTGTTGCTAAAGATCTCGCCAAAGACTACGTAGAACTCCTTAGCTGGCCGTTCGTTCTGTGGATGCACTACAACGCCGCCATACATACCATTTGCAATGTGCTCCCATACGCCATTGAGGCCATCAGCACCACAGTGGTAGTAGAAAGCACCTGCATGGTTAGCTTGCCATCTCCATGTCACGCTTTCACCAGGTTGAATATTAGCTCCAGTTTCACTTGCATTGGAACCAACTGCTTGAGTTGTACCATCACCTGCATGGAAGTCCATGCTGTGTATGACGTCACCCTCATTTATCAGCGTGAATTCAACCGTATCTCCTTGGTCGACTGATACTACCGGACCTGGGATTGTTCCATTAAAGACCATTGCTGTATATGTTACACCGCCAGGGTGTAGGGCATTATCTGGAGCTACTTGCACTTCAACTTCGTCAGCAATCATAGTTACTCTCTTTATATTGCCGGTGGCAGTCTCTTCTTCCTGTGCTTGTGCACTAAAAAATTCTGGCAGAGGACCTAGTATGATCCCTGCAAGCAGAATACCTGCAGCAATACCTGCTATAACGGGTTTGTTCATTGTAGCCATTGAGAACTGTGTAGAGGTTAAAAAGCATTACTTTTTTCATATGCTTTTTGTTAATCACAGGGTATGATGATTATTTTATAAATATCCCATCATGAAAAAGATAGCGACAATGTCGTAATCATGGCAAAGAATCAGGCGGATATACATTTTTGTATGCCTTTGGTATCTATTAATTTTACTTGCACATCTTTGGAAAAAGACAAGTCATTCATTGCACTGTATGCGGTAAAGAGCTTGGACGTCACAAGTACAAGCCAAACGAAGAATGGGGTATTGAGGGCATGCTCTGCGGCGTCTGCCATTTAGAA
>JBQGBZ010000129.1:0-1495 GCA_052038215.1 Nitrososphaera sp. | reverse complement strand
CCATTGTATGCAAGTGAAACAGTCATGCAATGCATAGTTGAAATACTATACAATGTCGGACCAAGAGGATTTTCCATGTTTTCCTCCAATTTGCTTGAAGCTGCCATATCTTGCATCAAAAAGATACCCCCTCTTTTTTCTTCTTGCTTGTTACGAAGAGCATTGTAGATGCCCTTTAACACTTTGGCAGGCTGTGCTTGATCATGGATGACATCAAATGCTGTGATGAAATCGTATTTTTCTTGTTCATTGATAGAAGCAATATCTTTAACCTCAAACTTCACATTTGTCAATCCTATCTGCTTGGCTTCTTCTCTGGCGGCTTGAATACCTTCTTTTGAAATATCATAGCCGGTGAATCTACTATTGGGGAAACTCCGAGCCATAAGATTGATTGCATGACCTTGACCACGTCCTACATCGAGAACATCTATCCCTGCTCTTAGCCTCTCTCCCAGCCCATCTACAAGTGGAACTATCTGGTCTATCAACCGAGCGTCAAAGACGCGAGCTGTATCTTCTGCTTGCAGCTGCTGAAACCGTGGATATGCCGAATATGGAACCCCGCCTCCTTTACGAAAGGATTCAATGATCTTCTGTTCGACATTGCCAAGCAGTGATATGTATTGCATAAAGACGGCCATATTATCAATGCCTGAATCTCTCGTAAGAAAAGCAGCATGTTCTGGGGGAAGCCTGTATTTTGAAGTATCTGGGTCATACTCTACAATCTTTCCTGTGACCATTGCCCCTAACCATTCTCTTACGTAACGTTCATTGAAGTTTGCAGCATTTGCGATTTCTGCACTTGTTGATGGCGACGAGGATAGTCTCGACATAACATCAAAAAGATGTGTTTGATAGCCAATGCTTATCATAAGGCTAAGCAGGGAGCTGTTTAAAACATCTAGCATCCTGCCAGTGAACGCTTCAGTCTTTGATTGATCTATGACCACCGATTTTCCATTAAGATTAGCGGAACTCATTGCTTGCTACTATAGATCCAGCCTATCTTTTCTATTTATATAATTTTCTCGATTTTTTCCCAATGAAGTAAGAGTAATGATATGATGACATTTCCTTTTCAGCTGTGGATTGCTCATAACTTTTTGATGTCTTGCATGTTATTGCAAAAGATCTTCGCTTCAAAAAATCTTTGATTAGTCCTATAGGCTTAAAATGATTGGGCCTCTTTTCATTTTCTGCCACTATAACTCATCGAGTCTATTCTCTGAAGGTTTTTCTGTCGAATCCCTCTGTCCGCTTGTTTTATGATAATGATAGCTCTTCCGGGCTCGATATGGTATCTGTGATTTTTAGTAGATTGTGAACAGGCTAATTTTTTATTGTAATAATTGCTTGACTCAAATTATATGAGAGCAGGTTTTCTGCTTAATCATGTACCGGCTTTTAACAGATATCGCGGAATATTCTCGGCATAGGGCTCTTGCTTCCAGTGACAACTCCAGCAAAAACCACATCTTACACAAGCAAA
>JBQGBZ010000128.1:0-3220 GCA_052038215.1 Nitrososphaera sp. | reverse complement strand
GGAAGGCGCGGCGAGATTTCATTACCAGCACAACATAATATAAGCTGAGGATGCTATTTGCGTAAAAACCCAAGGAGGGCAGTGCCGCTACTGCTCTGTCTTAAATAGTCTAGAATTTCTCTCTCGCTGTGTCTGTTTCTTTTTTGTCGATAACCAAAAAGAGCACTTGAGTGTACAGAAGATCTGTACGGCGCAAAGGTGCTAGTGACAAGAAAGAACTCAATTGCAGTTTAGATGCTGCAGATAGTCGTTCAAGTCGTTATCCACTTCTTATCAGAGTTTCTTTGCTCAGGCTTTATCTAAGAACCTGATAACCTATTCTTGAGGTTAACATCGTTAAGGATTTTGCTGAGCTAAGGTGGTCTGCAAAATGCACCATTGCCTTCAGGTTTGCTTTCTCATAGTTTTCTGCGGTCCATTATCTTTCATATGCTGATAAAAGTCTTTCAGAAGGTCAGAATTGACTCTATTTGGCATGCGCTCAACCTTATCAATGAGTGTATCTAATCGAATGGGCATTAGTTATTCAACACGCGCCTTTCGGAACCGTTACTTGAGCAAGAGTTCCAGCATAGTTTTTACTGTCGAGCTGAGGCTGGCGGCAGTCATATCTGTCATTATTATTTTGGCACTTTGGCACATTGCGATTTCTGTATCCACTATTGCTTTCGATCATATCGTATAAGAGCCCCTATTATTAGCGGGTTCGGTGGGATTTGAACGCACGACCTCCGTTAGCTTGGCTTCTCTCTCTCTCTCTATTATCTAAAGTTACAGCTATGGAAAGAGAAAAATTGCTCAAATCCCACACGCTCCACTTTAAATGCTCAGGGTTATGTTGCATTTAGTATACAGAAGAGAAGAAGTTTCTTCTTCCTCATCTAATCCTTTCTGTGACTATCGTCTGTTCGACTTACGAACTGCATCAGATTAGCTGTTCGTAGCAGCAGTAAAGCAGAATCGACATAGTAAGTATTGAGAGAGTCGTAGAGGCTGGACAGCATATGAGAACAAGCTGAGAGGTGTAAAGCGTAGCAATGACAAACACTTTTCTTAAACATTAAAAACTTCTTTCTGTGTCTGATCGTAAACACGATAATAGCTTTCAAACGAGCTTTTTACTTGATGGAAAAGAGATAGACTTGTCAACTTTTTCCTTTGGGAAAAATTGTAGCTGTCAATGCGTAAAGACAGAAAAAGAAAGAAAGGGGGGAGGTTTTTTACACTATACGCTTGGGTGCGGGGCTACTCGCTTTATGGGGTAGTTCCTAGAAGACCAGAGAGGAGTTGGTTCCCGGTCTGGATCTGGGTAGGAGTTAGGTTCTGTTCTATTGTTATGGTATGGGTGTCCTCGTCGTTGACTGTACCTGTCTGAGTGTTGTCTCCATTAAAAGTTACTGCAGTATTAGTCACTGAGTTGGTGTCTGAATCAACTATGCTTGCATCAGCTATGTTTGCAGGACAGAGAACGAACCATGGTTGACCAGGGCAGATTTCGGGTTCTGGCGCCGCCGTCTGAGCAAACGCGCCTGGTATGGCAGCGAGCAGCGATGTAGTCATTGCCAGTATTAGAGCTGTTGTTTTTGTAGCTATCATAGGTAATAACCAGGAGATTCTATATCACTTATTAGTAATTCTCTAATTTTTTATTAATAATTGGGATATAAGCCGTTTATATTTAAATCATCATGAATAAGAACTTTAAATACTTATTTACACCATAGAAGATGTCTCTATAACTTTATCTGCATTTGTTCGTCGATTGTTCTATGTTATTGGCAAATTCAATTGCCACGCTTCAGGCGACTAGTTCTTCCTTTTTTCTTTCTTGTTGTAGCTAGTATCTTCTTCTTTTACTGCTCCTCACCACGAAGTACAATACAACCTCTAGCATTTGAATCTCTGTAACCAACTAGCCTTTGCGTGTCTTCAATGTGCATTGCTTCCTGCCTTTTTCCTTTCTTTTACTTTCGCAAGAAAGTTAGTTTAAGACTGAGAGTTTTTGGGTTACCGCTGCAAATAAATTTTTTTGATGATCAGTGGTAGACAAAGCTCTCTCTCTACCCTCCTTAGTCAGTAACCGCAACGACACATTTGCTAAGCAAGGTTGACACATTAATGAGGTTATATCGCGAGCTACGCAACCCTTTTTTTTGCTCTCTTCAATGAAAAATATTGCTTTTGTCATTTCATTTAATGTGACTAGTTCAAAGGGGGTATTCCAGTCAACGTATAGCACCAAACCGCATAGAGTCCTAGTGGTGGATCTTCTTATCATGTCGATCTTGTACGAGATGTGAAAGAGCAGCTTGGACTCTTTCTTTCGGTTATAGATGTTCTTGTTCTTGACTCGAAAGATTACGAAGCTCTGTGTTGTTTTTGTTTCTGACGTCGAGCTTGTTGTCACGTCAGACATACTGCTCCGCTAACAGACCCGAAAGTTCAGCTCCATTTCTTCGAGAGTTAGCAAAAGTTGTTGGCAGATCCATGTGTTTACAATGTACACATTGTATACATTGCTTATAAATTATGTATTAGATAATTCTGGCGTGGTCATAGGTAAGGAAACATTAGCTTAAACATAACGAAAAAGCCAACTATTTACTTTAAAAACAAAACAATTCTAGCTGAATTGCTGAGCTGCCTACGATGAAGAAATACAAACACGTAAGAATACCCGAGGATGTATATGATGAGTTGCTAAAGTTAGGTGGGATGGGCGACTCATTTGGAGATCTTATCGAACGATTAGCGAAATTTTGGAAGGAGAACCATCATCATGATAATGACTAGTAGTAGCAACTCAGAACTAGAAGAGCAGGAGCATTATCGTAATTATTTCGCTGACTGCTTGCATTATCGCGATGTATATGTGCGCCGATTCCTTATTTACTCCATTGAAGATATTTGGGCTTTCTTATTTGAAGAAGCAAAAAGGTGAGAGTAAGCAGGCAAGTGCTGTGGATGTCACATAACTGGCGGCAGTAAAAAAAGGAAGTGCGACGAGTGGGCTTGGTTGCACCGCTGCTGCTGCCGCCGCCGCCAAAATCAATCAAGTTCCGCCTTACGATTCATAACCGAAGACGCTTCAGATATCTCTCCATTTATTAGCAATAATGACGATAATTAACCAAGCAATACCAATATTTCCTGACTACAGCCTCATCGCTTGTCAATCATGCAGAAAAATCTGGCATAACTCCTAAGGCTTTTGTTTTTG
>JBQGBZ010000127.1:0-9002 GCA_052038215.1 Nitrososphaera sp. | reverse complement strand
ATATCAATTAATACCTAAACCTAGAATCTTATTGTTTTTGAGTCGCCTAGCAAATGCGTTTGCAAACATTATCCTAGCTGCCATATTCCCACCATCCTTTGGTAAGGGAATAACTCCATACTCCTTGATAAGACGAGGAAGAGGAGGAGTAGGAGAAGCAACAACCACGTTAGTCAGTCTTGATAAATCACTATTTTTATGATGTGTTCGGCGCTATCTGGAGCCTTTTCCTATAATAGTTAAATATAGTATCCGTGAAATTCTTATATAATGAGTCAAGAGGAGCAGATACAGCAGACTAGGAGAAAAATTTTTGAAGAGTTGACCAAGATAGTCGACCCCGAAATTGGAGTCTCGATAATGGAACTTGAGCTTGTCGACAAGGTGGACATTGATTCAGGCAAGATCAAGGTTGACTTGCACTTGACTAGTCCATTCTGTCCTGCAGTTTTTGGCTTTAAGATAGCACAAGATGTCCGAGATAATATCTACAAGCTGCCAGAGGTGGACGGAGTGAATGTGAACGTCAGCAACCATTTCATGGCTGATGCCATAAATAAGCAGGTGAATGAAAGCAAGTATCCTCCCAAACCGACTGCTTAATTCTCTTTTTTCAGTCTTTCTTTCAGCTCAGCCATCTTCTTTTCATTTTTTGCATAGCCTAGGAGGTGTCCTCTCATGAGCTGGATACCGAGTGCCGGGTCGACGCCCTTTGGACAGACTGAGCTGCATGAGCCAGCAAAGTGACAACGCCAAATGCCATGTCTATCGTCCACTAACTCCAGCCTCTTCTTGGCTCCAGTGTCGCGATTATCGATAAAGTAGCGGTATGCCTGAGAAAGAGCCTGAGGTCCTGGGAACTTCGTGTCGGTAGCCACAGTAGGGCAAGCAGAATAGCATAGGCCGCACTTGATACAATATGAAAACTGCAGGTATTTATCGACGTTTTCGGGAGTCTGCATAAATTCTGTCAAATTGTTGTTTTCTCCAATGTCTGCATGCTCATTCTGTATGTAAGGCTCCACGTTGCGATGATGGGCAAAGAACTGAGAAAAATCTGTTACAAGATCACGAATATGTGGAAAGTTAGCGAGAGGTTCAATAGTTATCTCGCTCCCTTGAAGTTCTGATACCTTGGTATAGCATGCTAGGCGAGGTATACCGTTTATCTTCATACCACATGAACCACATGAGGCCATCCTACATGAATAGCGTATGCCGATGCTTGGGTCCTTGTATGCTTTGGCGTACAGCAGCGCATCAAGGACGGTAGTCCAACGTTGTACTGGGACTTCCACTCTATCATAGTGCGGAGATTCGCCTGCAGCTTTGTTAGCTCGATATATCTTGATACTGACAGAGCTTTTCAAATACTCCTTTTCTCTTTGGCGCTTTTCGTTTTCATGCTTTTTTTCCATCGTCTCTATTTTCTCAATTATCTGTTCAGTCAAATTTACTCACTCAACTCCAAGACCGTTAGCTATAATGATGGTACGTGTGCCGTATGCTATTAAAGCAATCATTGCGGCTATCGTCAACACAGTCACGCCATCCTCCCACGTCTTGCTCTGACGCAGTTCTAAGAGGATTACGCGCATGCCGTTAAAACCATGAATGGACACGAGCACCAATATTGATTCAAGAAGTACGATGTAAGGGATACTCTGATAGTTAGCTATTACATTCTCATATTCAAGACTCATGCCATATGGCATAATCGCTACGCGCATCAAAATATGCACTGCAACGACGAATAGCGCTCCAATGGCTGTGATATAGTGTATTTTCATTATTTGGCTCTCACGAAGCATTGCCATGTGTGTTTTATTCGCCTCCAAAGAGCACAGATGCTCCGTATAGCATTGCGACTAATGTGAGTATTAATGCAATCCAGATGCCAGATTTTTGCCTATAGTTTAGCGATACTGCATCGTAGGGGTAATCTGGTCTGCCGGGCTTGCCAAGTCCCTTTCCTCCATGTGCAAATATCAGACGGATTCCATTTGCTGAATGAAAGACGCACATTCCAATTACGAGTATCAGAATAATATGACCAAGACTGCTTTGTGTAAGCTCGAGGAATGCTTCCCATAATGCAGGCCCCCCGGTAATGTTGCTGGTTTCATAGATGTGAGCTATGAAATAAGCAAGCAGACCCACGCCTGTCAACCTCTGCAGCCAGTAGGACACACGTTCCCATCCATACCGCCCGGGATTGAGCCACCCCTTCATCCCCTCACGGTTATTGCGATCAGCTGTCTCTCTTTCCATGTTAGTATTTCCTCTCAACTGGAGCATATCGTGTAAAGGTGACGGGGTACCACGTCATCTTCGGCCCGCCGTTGCCGGTAAAGTATGCTAGTGTGTGCTTTAAGAAGTTCTCATCGTCGCGATATGGAAAGTCGGTTCTGGAATGGGCTCCCCTAGACTCCCGCCGGTTAAGAGCACCTACAAGCAAAACTTCAGCTGTTCTTAGCATCGAGTCGGTTTCCATGACATTGATAAAGTTGGTATTGTATTCCTTGGCTTTATCGTCAACGTGTTTCCACGTTGCAGCCCTTAGCTCTCTTACCTTCTCCAGAGCAGCAATCAATCCCTGCTCATTTCTAAAGACGTACGCCTTCTCATCCATCATGTCTGTCAGCTGTTTTCTTACTTCGTAGGGATTAACCGAGCCTCTACCTCGGAACAGCCCATCGTATATTCGCTTTTCTTCCTCAAGCACCTGTTTTCTATTGATCGAATCAACCTTTTTTCCACTCGCATATCTTGCTGCAATTTCTCCAGTTATTTTACCCCATACGATGCATTCTGATGTCGAGTTGGCACCGAGTCTGTTCGCTCCATGCGTGCTGTTGCATGCAGCTTCCCCAGCAGCCCAAAGGCCGGTCATTTCCGTTGCACCATCAATACGAGTATGAATTCCCCCCATCATATAATGGCAAACAGGTCTTACTTCAATAGGCTCGTTGATGATGTCGATGCCTGAGAATTTGATCCCTATTTCGCGGATGCCTGCAAGCACTTCCTTTATGCGTTCTCCTCCAAGGTGCGTAAGGTCAAGTTTAAGACATTCTGCACCAGTCTCATGGTTGAATCCACTTCCCTCCTGAATCTCTCTTATCATAGAGCGCGATACAACATCCCTTGGAGCAAGCTCGAGCTTTCCTGGAGCATACTTTTGCATAAAGCGCTCGCCTCTGTTGTTGATTAAATATCCTCCCTCACCCCTCGCTCCTTCGGTTATCAGTATGCCAGATGGCAATATCCCGGTGGGATGAAACTGCACAAATTCCATGTCCTTTAGCGCAAGGCCTGCACGGTACGCCATGTCTAGACCATCAGGAGTAGACGAAAATGCGTATGTAGAAAAGCTGTAGATTCTGCCGGCTCCACCGGAACATATTATGCATGCTGGAGCTTTGAATATGGTAAAGGTGCCAGTCTTCATTTCAATTGCAGTTACTCCTTGGAATGTGTCCTTCTCATGCAATATTGATGTGCAGAACCACTCGTTGTAAAACTGGATATTGTCATACTTTTGACATGTATCGTATAGAGTCTGCATTTCGTAAAAGCCTACTTTGTCCTGCGCAAATGTAGCGCGTGGGAACGAATAACCACCGAATTTGCGCTGCGCTATCCTGCCATCCTTGCGTCTTGACCAGGGCATCCCCCAGTGATCCAGTTGGTATACCTCATACGGCATGCTTTTTACCAAGAGCTCCGCTACATCCTGGTCTGCTAAGAAATCACTCCCCTTTATCGTATCGTAAATATGAGATTCTTGGTTGTCACCCTCTTCTTCATATAACACTGCTGCAGTGCCGCCCTCTGCGGATACAGAATGAGAGCGCATTACTTGCACCTTGGAAATGACTCCAATTGTCAGCTTTCTGTCAGCTGCAGCTGCGGAAATAGCCGCACGGAGGCCTGCCAGGCCCGACCCGATTATAAGTATATCATGTGAAATAGTACTAATATCAGACACCTATATGGCTCTCCTTTATCTTCCATTCAGGAAGGCAGCTAATTCTCATATATACCTTGAACTCTTGCAATTACTTGCTATATGGCAAAAAGCAATTAACTGTTGTATACATGCAGTCATAGTACTAAGTATTATTTGTGATATTCTCGATCAAGTAGTAATATAATAAAGGAACTATGGTTCGAAGTAGTTTGTGATGAAGAGCCAACTCATTGAACTTAAGAATACCAACACTAAAGATCTTAGGTGGTCACAATCTATTAGACAAGTAGGAAAAGAAAGAAAGAGAGAGACACTCTATTGTGCAGTTACGGCCTTTACTGTGACTCTTTTCGAATTACGTCGAAGTATAGAAAGTAAATGCATCTCACACATCATTATCAATATCCCACTATGACAGAGGAAAAAAACATTAATAGCAATTGGCTGGTTGACTCATATTATTGGAAAATACAGACTTGACAAATTATTTTGCAAATGCTCTTGATGCCAAAATATTTCTCGCGCCAAACTCTTCCGATCAAGAGCTCGTGACTAGGGCAAAAGAAAGACTTGCAGCGAATGGAATTCATCAGGACAGAATTGAGATTAACTACGATGTACAGCAACTGAGGACTGGAGACCTTTACATAAGCTACGACCCGCCAGACCTTATCGTCAGAGTAGTGTATGAAAAGAAGCCAAATGGCATGGTCAAAATGAAGAGCATGGCCACAGTCAAACTCTAAGCATGTTATGGAGCGTTTCTTTCAAGCTGTCTACATGGTATTTGCTTTCAGTTCCATCATTCATCGACCGGAGGATTACCTGCCCCAGGGCAATTTCATTTGGTGCTACAATTACTACAAATGCTGCGCCTTTATTCGAAGCGTGCTCAAGCTGTTTTCTGAGTGCACGTCCAAGCATGTCATAATCTACGGCTATACCAGCTGTGCGTAGAGATGAAACCAACTCAAGCGCCTTTGCTCTGAGCCCCTCGGTTGCATTTGCAATAAATACGAGCGGTCGAGTATGCTGTTTCAACAGGCCGTGTCGCTTGAGGGCTATCACTATCCTCTCTACACCTCCAGCAACGCCGCTAGCCCCGATATCTTTTCTACCAAATGCTTCAGTCAGTCTGTTATATCTTCCTCCACCAATGAGAGCACCTGAATCTGTTGTTGGGTCAAATGCTTCAAAGACTACTCCAGAATAATAGTCAAGTCCTCTTACTATGCCAAGGTTAATGCGTGTTCCTTCTACCTTCTTTACTTTGAGCAGGTCCATCAATTTGACTATTTGTTGCCAGCTGTCAAGCCCCCTTACTTCTGCCTTGCTGGCAACTTCGTCTACGGTACCCTTTAGTTTTGACAATTCTATCAGAGCCTGCAATTTTGCAGGTTCTATTTTGTCCTTGTATTCTACAAGAACAGCCTGCACTCCCTTTTTTGGTACTTTGTCTACTGCATGAAACATTTCAAGCATTTCCTCTTCTCGGGATATACCAAGTTTGTTTACGATGTATTGTTCAAGAAGCTGTCTGTCGTTTATTTCGATTGATATCTTTAGGCCCAATCTTTTGAAAAACATATAAACAAATTCAATTATTTCGGCGTCTGATTCTTGGTTGAATGGGCCATACACTTCTATATCCCACTGATGGAAGTAGCGATAGCGCTCTGCCTGAGGCTCATCATAGCGCCATACACCGGCAAATGAAGCCAGCTTGATTGGCATCTTTAGATCGCGCCTTGACTCAATATATCGCGTTAAACCTATTGTGAGGTCAAAACGAAGGGCGACATCCCTGCCCCCCTTGTCTTTAAAAGCGTAGATTTCATTCGAGATTGCCGTACCGCTCTTTGCTTCCAAAGTAGCAAGCATTTCAAGAGGAGTGGGCTCTGTCAGTTGAAAGTTGAAGAGACGCGCTATTTCAAAGAACCTTTCGCGCACATAATTAATGTTAGCATATTCTTCAGGATCAAGGTCTCTCATGCCTCGGGGAAGCTCTAACCGGGCCACACCAGTAGCCAACTATCCGTTAACATTTAGATTTTGCTATATTTTACTGCAGAATAACACATTAAATACTCTCTTCATTTATTCATAGCTACGTTGCCAGGCGGCTATCGATTCCTAGATCATATGACAGATGCAGTTATAGAGGCTTATGGCTCTACTCTGGAAGAAGCGTTTGAGAACGCCGCCTTGGCTCTGTGCGACACAATGATTGACCTAAAAAGTGTTGTGCCCAAAGAGGAGTTTAAATTTTCTGCAAAAGGCAACGACCTTTATTCCTTGCTCTTTGACTGGCTCGACCAAGTGATGCTTCTACTGGTGGCAGATCGGATTGCAATGTCTCAATTTTCAGTCAAGATAAAACATAATAACAACGACGGAGGAGGTTATTTGCTGGAAGGAGTTGCGAGAGGAGAACCCCTTGATCTGGACCAGCATCACTACAAGGTAGAAATCAAGGCAGTAACATACCATGAAATGGAGATCAAGCATGAAAAGGATATCTTTACCGCAAAGTTCTTGCTTGACCTATAAATATTCATCAAATTTTAACTTTTATCTTGGTTGAACTACGTAAAAGAACGGGTTCCCCGAAAACTAAAAGCGAGCATAAAAAGGAGAAAAAATCTAACACGAATTATTCTCCGGCTATGATTTCTTTTCTTAGGTATTAGAACTTTTTTTGAGCAGTGACAAGATAGCAAATCTTTCAGTGTTGTATAGCTATTTGCCACTAATGAGAGATATAATTTAGTTAGTTCATCGCAAACCGTAAATCAAACTTTAGTCTTAAAACTGCTAGATGATTTGTTAAAAGAGAAAACTGTCCTGTGCGTAGCAGCAACTGGATTTCTTGTTGTTTTTACATTGTTTGGTTCTCAGCTATTTTCTATGATTGTATTTACAGAAAGAGGAGAATTCACGCGGTTGGTGGAGGTAGGTAACCCTTATCATTATTTGGTGCAACAAGCCTCTGCGCAGGAAGAGGGAGTAATTGATGAAGATACTACTGTAGTCAATCAACCTCCATCGGAAGAGTCATCACCATCATCATCTTCTCCACAAAGCACAGGAGCAGTTCAATTTGTTCCACTTTCACAAGAGCAAGAGGTAGTAGTAGTAGAAGAAGAAGAACTACAATCACAACAGCCTACATCAACTGACCGAACTGCAACATCTGATGTCTCCTCTGAACAAGATGTGGAGACTATCATCATTTGTGGCTGGGTATTCAATGATGTGAATCAAAATAGAAAGCGAGATACAGGTGAACGAGGTATCGAAGGCGCTACTGTTACACTAGAGCCAGCATCAAGAGGATCAAGTATTGAGACTGGAAGTTTTAAAACTAAGACGGCATGAGACTATTGTGTATCTGGAGCTGGAACCCCTACAGAAGATATACCCGTAAGCTTTTTTGTCACAGTTACTCCTCCAGGAAGACAATTTTCACCGTCTACACCAGGAAATGTACAGACGCCGGTAGTCTTCACGCCCAATACTGAGCTTGTCGTGACTGTAAGTTTCGATGAGAGTGATGTACTTAGCAAAGAAGTTAACTTTGGCTTTAGACATGTAGAGGTTAGGTCACCAGAAGTTTAGGACTAACTTGACGCACTAGACTATTACTAGGATGCTTTTAACTATCTCACATTCCATTTCAACATTCCGTCATTTCGTCATTATGTCATTATCAGATCCCGTCAGTTTGGTGTTTTCAATCTATGACTACAGAAGTATCCATACAAAAGATGATTGAAGAATGTCAAAGAAAGACTTTGTCAGCGATCAAGGCAACTACAGTAGCTCAATTGTCAATGAGCATTTGAAATTGAAAATCAGGAGAGTTCAAAATGCTCCAAACATACAGAGTCATGGGAGAATTGTCATCTATTCAATATTTTACAGAATAATCCATCGATAGCCTTATCTTGTTCTGGAGCTTGTATCTTGTTCTGTATACTAACAAAATGTCATTATCTTCATTATCGGTTTCACTAATTTCTACGATAGGACTAACATTGGTTATCGCTTTCGTTCTTTTAGCTTCTAATTTCACGACAATTAATGCACAAGAACAATTGACCACTCAAACTGGAGAAATTGAGGATGGGACAACAACGACTGCAGGTGCAGCTGATGTAACAATGTTTCAAAGTACAGATGATAGCTTCAGCGTACAAATTCCTGACGGTTGGGTAGTTCATGATGTGGATAATACGGGCCCTAGGTTGTTGGAAGAGACAAGACATGGCTATGGATTGCTAGCCCAACTTTGCCCTCAGGAGGAAGAACAACAGCAAGGAGCATCAGTAGTTTCTAATGCTAGCGGCGGCACAAATAATAGCACTAATTTCAGCACTAGCAGTAGCTGCCAAACAGCTCAAGATGTCATACACATTATTCGGTATCCCGACTCGGATAATAGACTAGCGGTTGATAATACCACCAACAAGAACAATATGCCAACAACTAACGATATTGTATCATATCATCTACAGAAGCTTCAGGAAGTTGGTTACAGAGGTATCGAGATTGTAAGTAGCATAGATACCACAATCAATGTTACAAGTACAGTTTCCAATAATGCAGTAGGAGCAGTGCCTGCCAAGCTCGTGGAAATGACATATAGCAAGGATTCTGCGCCAGGTCAAGCAAGCAAAGGATATTTCCTTTCATCTGCTACAGCGGCAACCTCTCCCAACCCATGGACAACAAAGGGATATAGTGTCTTTTATGAAGGCAATAGCCCTGTTGAAGATGTAACAATTGCATCTGGAAGTTTACAACTACTACCGCCAGTTGCAGGGGAGGTATTTGATTCGTTTAAACTCATACTAGCACCTGAACTCGAATCCTTGTTAGTGACTACTGTATCAGACACTAATGCAACGGAGCTTGCAGAAGAAACCGCTGATGGTGACGTTGGTGACGATGAAGGAGAGGATGAGGATGGTGGTGACGATGAAGGAGAGGATGAGGATGGTGGTGACGATGAAGGAGAGGATGAGGA
>JBQGBZ010000126.1:0-1160 GCA_052038215.1 Nitrososphaera sp. | reverse complement strand
TGATTGCCATCCGCAAGAATGTCAGGCGTAATCTCTACAGGGCTGACACAAGCAGTAAAGTTAGAGTTGTCTATGCTGCATTCAATCTGCTTGATTCCTACTCCCTTATCTTCTTGGCCGCCAGTATCGTTAGCTGAAAATACAAAGGTCATAGAGTTAGAAGGGGTATTACTACCAGGAGCCATTAAATTATTATTTCCATCAGTAGCTGAAAATATTGATGTTGATGGAGCTTTGGTATCTATGGTCCAATTAAACGATGAAGGAATTGAGCCTTTATTTCGAACCTTGTCTTCAGATATCACCCTAAAAGTATGAGTGCCATCTTCCAGTAAGTTGGGGGATGTGAACGGGCTGGTACAGGTAACAAACTCATCATCGTCAATGCTGCATTCAAGGTGGTCAATGCCCACCCCATTTGTATCGTTACCAGAGAACGTAAAGGTCATCGATGTTGATTGGGTACTGCCATCACTTGTAACGGCACTCTTATTACCATCGGTGGCAGAATCGATTTTGGCAGTTGGAGCTACAGTGTCAACAGTCCAGTTAAATGAAGCGGGTGATAAATCTCTATTTCCAACCTTGTCTTCAGATATAATCTGTAGAATATGCATGCCATCTTCCAAGTTTGTAGGGGTAAACTGTATTGGGCTGGTACATACTGTAAAGTTGGAGTTGTCTATACTGCATTCAGAATGATCAACTCCTACACCACTATCAATACTGGAGAACAAGAAAATCATAGAGTTAGAAGAGGAGTTACCACCTGCATTTATGACTGTATTATTCCCGTCGGTAGCAGAATCGATAGTAGTGGTTGGTGGGGATGTATCAACGGTCCATGTAAATGACGCTGGGGAGGGATCTATATTTCCGACTCTATCATGAGCTCTTATCTCCAAAGTATACTGCCCATCCTCAGACAAACTTGGAAATGTGAATGGGCTGGTACAGGTAACAAACGTCAAGCCGTCTACATTACATTCAAAGTGGTCAATTCCGACACCACCGGTGTCGTTACCAGAGAACGTAAAGGTCATAGCGGTTGATTTAGTAGCACCACCGTTAGTAACTGCACTTTTATTACCATCTGTAGCTGAGTTTATAGAAGTTGTGGGCGGTGTTGTATCTACAGTCCATGTAAACGATGCAGGTGA
>JBQGBZ010000125.1:0-2794 GCA_052038215.1 Nitrososphaera sp. | reverse complement strand
GATGATGCTTGGGCTTCTCCATCCTTTTGCAAATTGGTTCTAATCATAGTACTTTCTTAACCTATTGCGAATAAGACCTTTTTTCCAGATCTCCTCCACATTGACATATAGCTTTTGATAGCACTAGATTACTACATCCTTAAATGTATTCACGTGATAAAATAATTAATTAACGAAAAGTGGAATATCTTACCTAAGGCACCAACAAAAGGAGCGGATAACAATAATGCCTGATGTAATATTTTCTCAGAAAGAGAAAGAGTACCTTGGTTCACAACGTCTTGCAAGGGTAGCCACAGCAACATCATCATCATCATCATCATCATCGTCATCACTATCGTCAGGCGAAGGTTTTATCCAACCAGACGGCGGAAGCGTCAGAGTACGCTTTAGCTCCAGGAACTAAATCGTTACCTTTGTCAGAAATAATGTCGGCGAATACCACCGTTTGGAGGTGGTCATATACAAATTTCTATTTGGTAATAGTTAAGCATATTGACAACTTCTATCATGAACAGTCTCTGTAGTCATGAAAGTCTGTCTGCTTGATTAACGGAGTTGCTATCATTATTGAGCGGACAGCGCCTTTTTCAGCAATTCAGAGGCTTGATCTATAGCCCCCCGTACGGCTGGGGTATCAGAGATTGCATTCAGCATCATAAAGTCGTGTATAGTTCCAAGATATCTGATTGCAGTGACTGGCACTCCTGCTTGCATGAGCCTATGAGCGTAAGCTTCACCTTCGTCGCGCAGCACATCAAACTCTTCAGTAATAAGAAGTGCCGGCGGCAATCCCCTGAGCTGGTCGATTGAAGCCTGCAATGGCGAAGTAGTTGGCTCTTTCCGAGTCGCGTTGTTGGGTGCATAGTTACTCCAGAACCATTTCATACCCTCGCGTGTGAGCCAGTAGCCTTCTTGCAATGTGTTGTACGACTGGGTTTCAAAATTTGCGTCGGTAACTGGATAGAAGAGCGCTTGAAATGCGATCTTGGGTCCTCTGCGCTCTTTGGCAAGTAACGTAACTGCTGCAGCCATATTGCCACCTACACTGTCTCCAGCAATGGCTAGGCGCGATGCATCAACGTTAATCGATTTACCATTTTCTGCAACCCACTTTGTGGCGGCATAGGCTTCTTCTATAGCGATCGGATACTTTGCTTCAGGGGAGCGAGTATAGTTGACAAAGACGAGGGCTATATTCGCCTTGTTGGCAAGCTCTCTTACCAATCTCTCATGAGTATCAAAACCTCCAAGCACCCACCCGCCGCCATGAGTGTACACTACAACAGGTAGAGTTTCACTACTGCTTGGAGGTCGTATGATTTGGATAGATATCTGGCCAATTGGACCTCCGGGGATGGTGCGGTTCTCTATATCTGCGGGAAGGATTGCAACGGAGCCTGCGGCCTGAAGGTTAGATAACACAGCGCGAGCTTCCTGTGGCGATAGTGTATAGATTGGAGGACCTCCTTGCTCTTGGAGAGTCTTCAAGAAGGTCATAGTCTTTTGTTCGACGCCGGTATAGTCGTGTGGAGTAGTACCTTTTGCCATTGCTTGACTAACCCACCTTTTTACCAGAACCTTTAGAATCACCGGCAAGTCCATTGTGGATTAGTTGAGCAGCACGTTTTGCGCTTGCAAGAGACGCACTGGACACTAATCCCTCTGATCCGACCCAGTCTCCTACTATGTATAGATTGTCTTCGATTTTTGGATCAGGTCGTCCTGAGTACCCGCCGTTTGCGGCAGTAACTAGATCATTGGAAAGCACCATGTTTGGCAAGGGTCTTTTCTTAACAACTACATTCCTCCAGCCGGGCTGCAGCAAATCAAGCAATTCTTCCAGTTCCTGTCCATCTTCTTTTGGTTTTGATCGGATTGATGCACCCAAGTATTTTGCTACATGGATCAGCGCTCCGTTCTCAGGAGCAAGCCTGGCCGATGCAGAATGGACTGAATAATAAAGAGGAGAATCAATTCCAAGAGCAAACACCACATCCTTTTGTGGGAGGCTGCTAAGAGCAACGTCCAAGCATGCCAAGTATACGGGCTTGACCTCTTTGACTGCCTTTGACAACACTTCAGGGCTCTCGCCATCATGAAAAAGGGCGTGGGCTTCTCTAGGGCCTGTTGCTATTACAACTATCTTTGCAGATATTTGAGTGTGGTCAGATAATGTAACTAGCCATCCCGAATTACTTCTTTGTACTTTGGTTGCCTTCTTCCCTCTGACGATTTTTGCTTTGGCATTTGTAGCTGCTGTAAGAAGCCCATCTACTAGAGTCTGCCAGCCTCCATCTAAATACATGACCCCACCTAATGTGTATAGATGGATCTGGTGCAATGCGGAACCGGCGCTCTGAATATCAGGATCATTCGCGTACGTGGTCAGCCTGATAATAGCCTTCATCATCGCAATTGCATCTGCGTCATGGATATTCCTATCAATCCATTCCTGCACACTGACATTCTCCAATTCTTTGAAGTCAACCTTGTTGACCAAATCAAAGAACTGGTTAAATGACTCTTCTGAGATGGATTGGCTTTCTGGAGATATAGATGCCGAGCTGCCACTAGCTAGCAGCCGGTATTTATTCTCGTGTCTAATCCTAAGGCCCGTCGCCGGAGGGATTCTACCAGTATAGGCGATTCCTAACTCTTGTAAGACCTTTGCACCTTCAGCTGCCAGGTATAATGCGTGTGGTCCCTGATTAAAATAAAATCCCTCAAATATTGAAGTTCTTGCCCGGCCTCCTATTTCGCTTGACGATTGTTCAAACAAAGTTACAGATTT
>JBQGBZ010000124.1:0-4223 GCA_052038215.1 Nitrososphaera sp. | reverse complement strand
TGCTGGTACTAGAGACCCAATGGACAATCCAGCTGTTTTTGCGGCGTATGCCCAGAGTGATCCATGGATAGCTGCCCACATCGGTCAGTTTGCAGGTCTAATGTTAATTTATGCTGGTGGGTTTGTAGCGCTTCATCGGTTGCTTGTGAAGTCAGAATCAGGTGTTGCTTCAGCACTAGCATGGTTTGGCTTAGTGGCAGCAATACTTGTAGCCAGCACCTATGCTATTCTACAAGCTGTTGACGGGATTGCACAAAAGATTGCAACTAGTAGTTGGTATGCTATTCCCCCTTCTTCTTCTACTTCTGGTAGTGAAGAAGAAGGAAAAGCCATTGCCTTTAGAGTAGCCGAAGGGATAAGATGGACGGAGATTGGTATCAATAGTTATTTCAGAATGCTTCAGGGAGCAGTTGGGATAATCTTTGGAGTTGCAATAGCAAAAAGTGCCCTTCTTAGTAGATGGATTGGAGCAGTAGGAATAGCTGTCGGTGCTGTTAGCATAGCTGCTGGCGTCGTTACAGCCTACATTGGATTCTCCGAGCCTGTATCAAACATTTGGGCAGTGACATTATATCTTTGGTTAGTAATCCTTGGCATTTTTATGTGGAGAAAGACAAGGGAAAGGAAGATAATCAGTAGGTAATTTATTAAAAAGAAGATAATGCATGCTCTATCAACACACCCGCATGTCGTGAGAAAGGAAGAGAAACAGAAAGAAATATGCGATTGCTACTTAGACCTATTATTACTCTTCATAATAATTAAATCATATTAAGTGGTAACTATTGTGTAGCTCTTTGCCTGTAGATCTTGACGACACCGATGTTGCAATCCTAAAATCCTTGATGGAAGATGGCAGAAAGTCTTTCCGCGCCATATCCCGTGAGATAAAGGTGAGTACTCCTACTGTCAAAGGCAGATATGAGCGACTTGTAAACATTGGGCTTGTCAAGTCAGTCAAACCAGAGATTGATTTATCAAAAGTCAATAAAGAGAAGAAAAGCCAGTTCTTTGGGGAAGAAACCATCCAGAGGTTGGTAGAACAAAAGAAGCACTTCCATGTAAAAGTAGACCGCAACATGAAGGTAAAGATGGAATGCGAATATTGTGGTGGACCCATAAATGGCAAGCCCAAAGTACTTGAGTTTGCAAATTTCCAGCGATTCTTTTGCTGTATTGGTTGCAAGAACAATTACAAGGAAAAGCATGCAGGCAGGATACAGTCAATAGTTGAACAGTACAAAGAGATGCAAAAAGAAGCGAAGGAAATAACTTGATTTTATTAGAAAGTAGTTACTTCGATACGGCCAGGGAATTGTTGAATTAATAAAAAGCGTGCCTAGTTCGTATTTTGTACTGCTCTTCATTCTATGTTTGTACTAGACGCCAGTTGTTCGGACATTGTACTAGGCACCCCTGCATTCTTATACCATCACAATTGTAAGTTACTTTCGTTTTATGCCAAGCAATTTGTGCTCAAATTCTAGAATCGCCAAGGTCTTCTAATATTTAAGAACTATCCCATCAAAAATGAGACAATTTGCGATAATTTTCTAATTGCGCCCCTCAGGTGAACTTAGTACATCAAGTACCTTTTATATTCGATCGAGCAACAATTAGCTTGGGAAGTAATAATGGCAACCACACTGACAGCGTCAGAGAGAAGGAGGAGGTTAAAATTAAAGCGCATCGTTGTTTCTGAACAAAACTACCTTGCACTCAAGAGGTTAGGACAGGCGGGAGATTCATTTAACCATGTGGTTTCCAGGTTACTGCAGGTATATAGGGCCTATCAAGAGAAGAAGCAAGAGGAACAGCAAGATGAACAAGAGAACTATGATGATGAACATATCACTAACAGTGAGAGTTCCTTTTCCTAGCAGCCTTTCTGAATTGTTTGGTGAGCACGATATACAGCGACTAGCTGACTTACTGGGAAGGAGAAGAAAGTAACAGCAGCAGAAACAATCAAACAGCTGAGCAATAATACAGGTACGTCGCGGTATGATGATGATATAGTCATTCTCATTAGCAAGCCCCTTCAGTTGCATTTCCGCCTTCCCTTGAAATTACAGATAGCTTTCGCATTACACCCTTTGCAGATGATATGATTGTGGGACCCAAAGAGCAAGAAGCATCAGTAAATGGAAAGTTGAATTTGTGGACTCCATCCTCCACCCGTAGGCAGGTTTTGTGTTGCAGTGACATCTTTCTATAGACTCTAAGGAATATGCCATTTAGTCGAGGTATCTGGATCGGCGAAGGAAAAACTTTGTAGTTTAGGGGAGGGGTTAGAACATCCCAATTGATATCCGCATGTTTTAGGACCCAAGTAGAGGCGGGACCTTGAAGAGGGGGGACAATCTTACATTGAATGTTATCAGAGAGTCTGCGCTGCAGAAAGTCCCTTATCTGCGCTACAAAGGGAAGAAAGTAGTCAGGAAATAAGGTGTAAGCAGAAGATATCAGTTGCGAAGTGGAGTAATCATCCAGGATAATGAAGGGTTTTCTTGTGGAAGGAATGTGTATTATTACTTTACCATGTGGATGTACTCGATATTTGATTAGATAACCATCTATTATGGTTTCAAGACATTTAGCCTTGTTGTACTTTTCAGATGGCGGAATGTCTGCGAGGCATGTGTCATAGGCTTCTTGTTCGGTACCAGAGAATAGAGTAAGATGGATAAGTATATTGTGCAAACCCGTAGGAATACGACCCGAGGATGCTAGTTGGATGGCTTGTATGGTGTTTTGTGCTACTAGTTCTTGTTCCTTTTCAAATCCCTCAGGTATTGCATCCCAAGTATTCGTATTATAACATGAAGCATTTTTGTCTGAATATAGGGATAGATGTGGTTTTTGTTGGTTATTGTAGGTGGTACCCTCCATGAGGTTAGAGTACGTACTTTTTCTGTAGTTAAAGGCTGCTAACTGGGCTTGCTCATAACTTAGAAAGTATTGTTGAGGCTTTGTTCTATGACAAGTGTATAGTTTCCCTGTACTCTTGTGGTTGCGAAGGATATCTTGTGCCTGTCCGCTTGTCTTTATTAGTCCTGGAAATTGCTTCAGGATATCTTTGTATGTTATTCCTTCGCCATAATTTCTATACTTACTAGCAGCTGCGGTTTCTATATCTATCCACTTGAGATAATGGTGTCGTTGTTTCTGCTTCTTCTGTTGATACTCATGGAGGTTTTCTTCAAACTGAGTATTTTTTGCTCAAAGTGAGTACATTTTGAATCTAGAAAATTAAGCAACTGTTGGTTTACATAGATGTCATCAGCACCCTTTGTGTAAGATGCATCAGGATAAGGGCCAGCAATCATCTCTTTAGTTAGCTCACCAGCTTGTCAGGATCATGACAAGAGCATTTGCAGATGAATCGCTTTCTCAAGTGATTACTAACGTAACGACCAGTGCGATCTGAACACGATGCTAAGCACTTATGGATTACTTCTGTGACTATCTCTCTCATATCGTGCCCTTCTCAGTTTCCAGAGCAATGGACTTCTTCAGAAGCTTTGAAATTACATCGTTGAAACTGTCGCCAGCATTTCCCATTCGCTTTAGTGTGAGGTAGTTCCCCTCATCAATGGTAATGTGTTTTAATGTCTTTACGGACATGCCAGTAGTTACTGTCTTTAAATACTTGAGAACTATGAACTGTACCTATAATTGGCGAGAAAGCAGACTGACTTACCTCAACCTTGCCCTCTTTGCGAACAGACATATGGAACCTATCAATATGTCATTTTCAACCACGAAAACATAAGCAGCAGACGAGCAGTGGTCCGTAGGATTGGACATTATAACAAGAATTATTATGAATCACGAAAAGAAGCCATGGAACCGCCTAGAATTCGCAACATCAAACGACCCTACGGTAAGATGTGGCACAGTTTCAAAGTTCGACCACTATTTGACATCACCATCGACGGAAAGACGATTAATCTCAGTAGATATTTTGAAACATTTACAGAAGACAAAACGAAGCGAAAAAAGAGTCTTACAATAAAGCCTAATCCCTGGTTGTCGGAATACATCAAAAAGTGGGGTTGGCAGATGATACCTGAAGAATCGCTTTTGATTGCGAGACGGAAAGTAAAGGGGTATCCTCCGCCTCCTCCTAAGCCTCCTTTTTAATTATCCCCTGAGCATAAAGTACCCTGTAAAGCTCATCGACCTGCTGCTTTAGCGATAAGTTCTCAGCCATCACTTGT
>JBQGBZ010000123.1:0-1025 GCA_052038215.1 Nitrososphaera sp. | reverse complement strand
TTTCACCAGCTAGATCAGGACGTCCTCCGCGTGTTACAACTGCCTTAGCAATACCAAGTCTTGAAGCTGCTATAAGTGCAGCAGCTGCACCTGTGCTTGATCCAAAATATCCTACTTTCAAATCTCTTGTTTCAGGTTGTTGAGCAAGCCAGTTTGTGATTGCTGCAAACCTCCCTGCAAGTAGTTCTATGTCATACCTAAGATGCTTTGTCTCTTCATCTGTTCTTTTCTCGTCTTGGCTGAGGAGGTCTACAAGCAACGTTGCGATCCCACTGTTGTGTAGCACACTAGCAATTAGCTTATTTCTCGAGCTGTATCTACTGCTGCCGCTTCCATGTGCGAATAGAACAAGTGCTTGAGCCCCTACAGGAATAGTCAAATCTCCTTCGAGGCTTTCTGAAATGGTTACATGACGCTCTTTCATCTGTTGCTGTGTCATTATGCTAGCCAGTGTTCCCATCTTTCATACTCTTCATTATCTATTATATTTTCAGAATTCTGAGGCCGTAGGGCGTTTTCGACTTGAGATGGAACCCAACAAGAAAATTATTAATATTTACTTGATTTGTAAGGAATTGAACGCTTATTGACATTTTCTCTTGGTGTCACCAAGTATGTTTGTTCTCATACTGTCAATAGATATCTCTGATGATATTACGCGCAAAATTACCAATACCTATAATTTTAGAGTTGTCTAATGCTATCTTAAAATGAATTTCACGGCATCCTTACCGCAAAAAGGTTCTAACAGAATCCGGGCTCCAATGGAACCTTCTTTGCTTGAGGTATGACCCCTGAGTATTATGAAACAGCCACAAATCTAAGCTTCCACTTGAAATGCATATATAAATAATATCGATAAATGAGCTGAGTGGTTTCAAAAGCATCGCAATCTTATTCTTCTTTTGATATCCGTCTCTCAAAACCACCAACTGCTTCTATTAACGCCTTTCTCCTACTTTCTTCTGTGACAGTTGCCCTAATGTCCTCAATTAATATCCTTGCAACATCAAGTTTCTTGCGTA
>JBQGBZ010000122.1:0-2242 GCA_052038215.1 Nitrososphaera sp. | reverse complement strand
CCATTTCAGAAAGCCTCGAAGGAGATTTGACTATTCCTGTAGGGGCTCAAGCACTTGTTCTATTCGCACATGGAAGCGGTAGCAGTAGATACAGCTCGAGAAATCAGTTTGTTGCTACTGTACTAAACAATAATGGGATCGCAACGTTGCTTGTGGATCTCCTCAGCCAAGAAGAGAAAAAAATAGACGAAGAGACAAAACATCTTAGATATAATATAGAACTACTTGCAGGAAGGATTGCAGCAATCACAAACTGGCTTGCTCAACAACCTGAAACAATGAATTTGAAAATAGGATATTTCGGATCAAGTACGGGAGCTGCTGCTGCGATAATAGCAGCTTCAAGACTTTACGCTGTTAAGGTAATTGTAACACGCGGAGGGCGTCCTGATCTAGCTGGTGAAAGCATTCTCCATCAGGTCAGGGCCTCGACGCTATTGATAGTAGGGGGTAACGATACTCATGCAATTGAAATGAACAAAAAGGCACTTGAATCGCTCAGTAATACTGAAACCAAAGAGCTTGCAATTATTCCTGGTGCAGGACACCTCTTTGAGGAACCTGGCAAGATGGAAGAAGTTGCGCAAACTGCAGCTGATTGGTTTGAATGCTATTTGCTTGGAATAAGCAAGAAGAAATTTCACAATAGGTATGCTAGAATATCAAAGAGAGGATTTTTATCCTCCCTGTGGAATAGGCATGCATTCCATATAAAGTTCAAGGATCGATTTGCTGCAGGAGAAATACTCTCTTCAATACTCGGTAAGTACAAGAATGATCAAGATGGCATCACTGTAATAGGAATTGCAAGAGGAGGAGTCATAGTGGCAGACGCTATAGCCGAAAAGCTCAATGCAGATTTTGACATTATCGTTCCAAGAAAGCTACGAGCAATGAATAATTCAGAAAATGCTATAGGTGCGATCATGCATGATGGCTCAGTATATCTTGAGAACACACTTGTGGAATCTATGAATGTGTCAAATCAATATTTAGAGATGGAAAAATTGGAGCAGAAAAAAGAAATGGAACGTAGGTTGAGTATGTATCGCCCTTATTCTAGAGAATACAAAATAAAGGATAGGATAGTAATTCTAGTTGATGATGGTATTGCAACAGGAGCAACTGTGATTGCAGCCGCAAGGTGGATAAGAAAACACAAGCCTAAGCGATTGATAATAGCATCCCCTGTAGCCCCAAAACAGGTTGTCAGGAGTTTGAAAAATGAGTCAGATCAGATCGAGGTAATAAGAAACCCTTCAAACTTCAAAGCAGTCGAGCAATTCTATCGACATTTTGATGCTATTTCCGATGACCAGATCGTGCAAATTGCTAAAAGGCGATTCGTTCCTTAGCTTTTATCTCCACTATCATCAGCTAAAGCTCACCATTCATTTTATGGTTGACATGCATATCTGTGTCTTTAGCTATCCTCTTCAAATTCCGGCATCGACCGTAGCAGCTACCTCAACTTTGCTCATCTCTCTTTCTAGCATCAGGTATGAATTAAAACATCTGATAACAGTTTTCTTGTTATCTTGCTAGCCAACAGCTTTGATCAAAACTCATTTATATCTAAAAATATTCAATTTGAAGGTCATCCTTATGACTGAATTCTCAAAGTTAGTAGTCAACTGCACAGCTGAATGGGGTAAGAGATCTGCAGCATGCAATGGCAATAGGGAGTGCTTGGAATACTCTGCAAGGCAACTGAGGCAGTGCCTTGACGCGGCCTTTCCAGACTCTGAAAAGGTTGAGCTTGAAAGGGACAAGGTAAACTATATGCTCTCATCAGTGTTCTTCCTCGCAAACAGGCTGTCAAAGGCCACTGAGGGACTGGCTGAATTTGACAGACTTATGAATAGCATCGAAAAGGTTGGCAAGGCAAGCCTTGAAGAAAAAGAGAACCAGCAACTGCATACCAAATTCCAAAAAGAGCTAGACGACATCCTCTCCAAGTACTTTTAGCAGCAACGAGGACATCTCATCATCATACGGTCCCCTTTTCAAACTGCTCATACACTTGAGGGTTTGCAAGCAGCCATCCATAATGATGCTCGTCGTGGATATAGCGTACTTCGCGCACATTTGGCACGACATGTCGTTTGCGCAATCCAAGCAAAAACTCTCCTTGAAACGCAAGCCCTATCTTCTTTGCCTTCCTAGATGATTTTTGATCCCGTGGTAGCAATATCCGATAGCTAAATTTTCCCAGAGGCTCCTGTGTCAAGTAGTCTTCGAC
>JBQGBZ010000121.1:0-6161 GCA_052038215.1 Nitrososphaera sp. | reverse complement strand
GCTACATAAATCCAGTAGGAATAAAACTTTGTTGCCATTTTGTTTATCCGTCCTCCTCCCTTTCTTCTTAATGTTATGACTTAATCAATCGGTATTAACTTTTTTTTGGTCGGACATTATAGTTCAAAAAAAGCAAAATCTGCAAAAACGACAATATCAAGGTACTCATGAGGGTAAATAATTGGCGGCAAATATATCCTTGTATTAAATGTAGGGCAATTTTGCCCTTATTTTTCCAGCCTAATATTGCCAGGAAGAATACTGGAGTAGTTGTTTCGACACCCTTGGCAGTTCTCTGACTCTTTAGTTCATTTCAAGTAATAATAGAGATTATGACTACCTACTTCTCATCGCTTATTGCATCGCCAATACGATCTTACCTCTTGGATGCACATCTCTTTGGTAGTCAAGTGCGGTACGTGCCTCATCCAGTGGAAATGTCCTCTCGACATTTACTCGTATATTGTTTTGATCAACCCATTCAGCTAACCTTGTCAATCGTTCCTTGTTTACTTGAGAAAACAGCCATACCGCTTTTACCCCAAACTGATCGATAAGCTCTTGGTTTGGCTGCTCTAGCGTCGATACAATAATGCCACTACCCCTTTTCAATGCCTTAAAAGACCTTGTGTATGTCTCACCGCCTACAGTATCAATTACTGCATCATAGTCATGCGGCAGGATATCCTCAAATCTCTGACTCTTATATTCTATTACTTCATCTGCTCCTAGGTCTTCTTTTACAAACTGTATGTTGTTTGTACTCACTGTTGTTGCTACATATGCGCCAAGGTGCTTGGCTAACTGAATAGCGATAGACCCTATACCTCCAGCTCCGCCATGAATCAGAATTTTTTGACCCTTAGATAATCGCATAGTTTCTACAAGTGCCTGCCAAGCGCTGACGCCTACAAGCGGTAAGCCTGCAGCCTGCTCATGACTTAGAGTTCTTGGTTTATGTGCTAGGGTATCTGATTTTGCCAAAGCCATTTCTGCAAATGCTCCTGAGCCTCCCATTAATACTCCCGCCTGTCCATATACTTCATCGCCCTGTTTAAGATCAGAAGAGGAGACACCCTCTCCAACCTTTTCTATAACACCTGAAAAATCCATTCCCAAGGTTGCAGGGAATTGTAGAGGCGCCATTTGCTTGAAGAATCCTTCTCGAACTTTCCAGTCTACTGGGTTCACGCCTGCTGCTTTTATAGTGACTAAAACCATACCCTCAGAGGGATCATTTATTGAAGGAGTACTTCGATTAATTTCAAGTACTTCGTTATCTCCATACGTCTTTATCTGAGCCGATTTCATTGCTGATATAAGGGAACATCATATATTAAACAATGGTAGTAACAAGTTACTGAGTTAATAATTCCAGCCGCACCATAAAACTGATGCAATAGCGGTAATGGAATACCTCAACTAAAAGAAGCTGCCGCCGTCCCAAGCCAGAACTAAATAGTACGTTCCAAATACAGATAGTGCTATCAGGTCTGCTGCTCAAGACCTAGAAAGAGTTGAATGCATTGTTGTACAAAAGAAAGGGCTGTTGAAGAACAGCAAATACATACAAGAGACAGACAGGTTGCTTGCAGAGCTTGACGCTTTAGAATGGCTGCAAGGTCAAAAGGCAATGTTTTACTCTTGAAACCAACTGTGAAGCAGTTGTTGTTGGATATTATATACTGCTGTAGTATGTGTGGAAAGAATCAAAAGTTCAATGGATCAAGCGGATATATCCCTTCACCTGATGGAAGTGTAGGAAGCCATATTAGCAATTGATGTGACTTTATTGAGTGGGAGAGAGATGATAGCGTAATGAGCACAGAGCGAAAGAATCCCTCCAAACGCGACCAGGCATTAAATGATGCCACGGCTGGTCAGCTGGGCGAGGAGCCCACGCCAGGACCATATCCGGAAAAGGATCCGCGCATGGAAGCAGCGCGCAAAAGATCAAAGCAGATTTAGCAAATTCGCATACAACACCCGCATGCGAATATTGCATAGCTGTTGTGACCTGTTATGGAGCTTTGATTATGTCCCTTTTTTCCTTTTATACATGTCCGTTTTCTATTTTGTTGGTATCCTGAGCAACCCTGGCATGGCAGTGAGTGACATCCTTCAACCTTTCGCAGCTCTTACAGATCCATGAAATGGACTCCTTGCAGACATTACAGTGCAAAACTGGTATAAGATATTGTCCACATGACCTGCAAGAAGTAGCCATATACTTCTATTCAAAGAATACGTGTTTGAACATTATTGTATAATAACATTGATTAACTTTGTACATTATATTCAAGTAAACGGTCTACCTTATTTTTCATGAAACGACGACAGCAACAGATATCTGCTAAGAAGGTCGTCGTCGCAGACTATGATCCTAATTTTGACCGTAAACTTGAAACCTCTACGGAGACAGTGCTAGATGAATAGAACTATACCTTGGTTAGAAATGTGCTAAAATGAAAAAAGAAGTTGAGTGACTATGATGATAATTCATTTCCAAGAATTTAGAAAATGGACTGAAGATAGTCCATCATGTTTGTAAGGTAGTTTGTATATTCATTTAGTGTTCGTAACGTTAGCTCCCAAAGTGCAAAACCGTTATTTTCAGTGTCTGCGCATATCGCAAACCATCCGTAGCCAGGCACCTCTGTCTTTTGTTTTATCACTTTGCCTTCAAGTCTTTCAACCTTGTTTGAATACTCTGTAACTGAATCAACTCCGATGTATACCATAATTGGTTCCTGCGGCATCTGTCTTTCCATCATTCCACCGCTAATCGTCCGCTGCTCAGTACCTCTACCACTGCCATCACCACCATTACTATTATTACCCCCATCTCTGTAGCTACTTGAAGTGGAAAAAGTCCAATACTCTCTCTGACCCATGCCATGCATCTTCTCCATCTCCCATCCAAATAGCTCTGTATAGAATCTCCTTGTCCTCTCCAAATTATCACTTGGAACTTCAAAATGAACTATTGTAGGCATATTATATGATTACCTCTACTGCCTTTCTACTGCTATGCCGCAAGTCGATTAAACCCGCCTGTGATCAGTTTCTTACCCTGAGTAATTAACCCAAAGAACTCATTTCCAAGTGGTTCAAGACTTTTGTCTTGCATCATCTTTGAGTATACTTCTTTACAATGCTCATAGTCTCTAAAATGTTGCTGCTCAATCCAAACTTCCTCTTCCCCTTCGGTGGCAGCGGTGGAGAGAGCCTTGTCAATACTGTCCATTACATCCATGCTGCTTTGTTTTGAAGACTCTATTGCGGCATCTGTTTCACTTCTGCCAAGCTGATAGTATTCAACTCTTGAACCTTGTTTCTCAAACCATGGTATGAACTGCTTCAGATTCCGTACAATTGCGTCATGGTTCTTTTTTGGCACTCGATAAATAAAGTGCTGGAGATAATTTCCAGTCTTTTCTATATCTTTGGAAGACACGATCTTGTTTTCCATGGCACCATACCTATACTAGGTACAATAAATACGGGCAAGGGAGTAAAAGTATAGTTATTAGTTATATGTAGTTGGTCTACTTTGCTATAGATTCAGATTAATACCTGAATCCCTACAACCTTGATGTTGCCATCAATAATTGTGGTTGGCACTGACGTTATTTCATCCACTCTTTCATCTTCCTTTTGATGCTATTAGTCCCTGGTTGTTTATCCGCCATAGGAATCTCAAGGATATAATCGGGCTCAGATATTGAAGAGAGCAAAAAAATAGGAGAGTGTATGGATAGGGAGAGACACTCATTATCTGGCATTGATGTATCTAACTCCCATTGCCTCGTCCTACAATCAGGTCTTGGAGTAGTCCTAGCGACCTTGTGACGCAACCTCTTCTCTTTAGGCTGTGGTAATAGTGGCGTCTGTAGTAGATGTCACGTTACCTTGAGGGTGTAGTAGATGTCATGTTACCTTGTGTGTCAGCATCTAATATATTGAGAGCTAGATCTAAGTGCATTAGCGCACCTTGAATGTCGTTATTCTGTAATGCCGTGCGTACTTCTTCTAAATGTAATCTTACCTCTGATTGATTTCCTCCCGCTGCACCAGTAGTAGTAGTAGCATTTCCACCTTGTGCAGTACCACCCGTTGTTGTTGTTGTTGTGGTGTTATCAGTGGTACCGCCAACACCTGTGGGTCTGGCACCACCTTCCGTTATGTTCTGCTGTGCTAAGACCGAATTGTAGTTGCCGATGACGGATAGTCCTGACAGCAGCAGTGATGTCGCAACTACTATCCCTGCTATACGCATAGTAGCTATTTTTTTGGCTGTTCTATCGTTATTGCCTCTTCTATTATCTGGATTCATTAATGTCACACCCAGATCATATCGAACTTAACGATTTTCAATGTATGATAGCAAACTAGAATCTGAATAAATCGACTGTATTAGATATTCGACAAAACTCTAGTCTATACTAGACGAATCAAGCTTTACTCCTTATTTAATGAAGGGCAATACTGTAGCCTACCTCTGATTTCCGTCTAAATTTTCTAAAATCACTATGAACAATACTAATGTAGGACAATGACCAGCTTCTCGCCCCGTCTACTCCTGGAGGAAAGTGTCCTCATGAATCAGTATAATAGTCTTTTCTCCATGTGATGCTATACTTGAGCCATTTACAAATCCAGGTATAATATTGATTCCAACATACTGTCGTGCAGCTTCTACTGTATCGTCGATAAATAGGTGATAGTCTTTAAGTTTTTTCAATATCCCTATTGTGCTACCACTCCATCAATGATGAACTTTATGCTTACAAGTATGATTGCTATCAATACTAGGCTTCACTGCACATAGAATTTGTAATGCTACTTATTATGGTTGCATTAACATGGTTCCGTAAATCCATTTAAAGTGATTAGCCTGTTTGACCTCGTGAGTCGAGGTGTTTTATCGCATAGGAACAAAACCGACATAGTCATACAGATCCTAGAGATTGCAAATGGAAGCGGTGTTACAAAGTTCAAAATATCTTATAAGGGATTTCTCAATTATGATCAACTCGAAAGGTATCTAACTATGCTGATTGAAAGTGGCTTACTTAAGTATGACACTACAAAGTGCACATTTAAAACTACGGAAAAGGGTTTTGCAGTGGTTCAAGCGTACGATCAGATGAGCCAAATTCTAAAGTAACATCCATTGTAGGTGCAAAGGAAAAAGAGAGAAAATGTTTACAACAACAACAACGACTACTACTGTATCATATGCATCAATAGACCCATACTTGAGCGAGAGGGCTAACAATAATAATAACGATCGATACTTTGTTCTCTGCAATTCGTGCTTTTGGTGCGCATCATATCTGCGCCGTATGAACAGTGTTAAATGCCCATGCTGCAGATCCGAGATTATCGAATCTATACCTATTAGATCGGATGAGAGATTCTTTTTCCAATATGACAGAAAGCGTGGAGTATCATTTCAATTTAGCATTGCCTGACCTCTTTGTTGTGAAATTAAGGTAACATGTCATCACCATATAATATCATTAGTCAGTAACAGCAAGCTCTGTCAATTATGATCAGTGGCGCGTCATGGCGCATAAACTTCTTGTATCGTAACCAAGCCTTTGTCACCAACCATTCTCTTTATCTGCGGTAGCAGAGGGTCAAGTTTTGATTGCTCATCGATCACCTCTATTACTAATGGATAGTTTATCGAAATGCCTTCTAATCGTAAGCTAGATTTTCCACGCCTGCCAAAGCCCAGATGCACTTGGCTGACCAGATGTAAGAACCCATCAATGTATGACTGATTAAATGATCCTCTAACTGCAAGAAAAAGCTGTTAGATTCCAGTCAAATCAGCGATTGTATGTACAAGATAAAAACAACAGGTGTTACTCTATCATGCCATTATGTTATAGTGAACTGAAAGGATATTTCTTGTTCTTGTTCTTTTGATTCCTGTCTAGTTCGCTAAAGACTTGAAGGAACTTGAGACCTTTTTCTGTGGTCTTGAACGTCTGAGTTGTATTGTCATACTTAAGTAAGCCCTTTTCAGCTAGACCCAGCCAGTATTCTTTCAATACGGGATGGTTAAGTAATGTATTATACATTATCACAGTTGTTTTTTTAGTTTCATAAGCATCAGCAGAAGAAGCCTCCAAAATAAGGCTGATTAT